>JBMCIH010000218.1:0-4937 GCA_048617055.1 Marinobacter sp.
ATCAGCTCACTGGTGATCACCAGCATGAACACCGAGCGCACCCGGCACAGGTCCGGCACGAAAAAGCCGGACACGGCAGTGTCGGTATCCTTGTGGTCCGGGTTTCTGGCATCGCTGCTGGTCATGCGGGTGAGAGTCCTCGCGGGGGTGTTATAATCCGCTCACATTTTTTCGCACCCGGATCATTCTGCCGGGCCGTCAGCAGGAAAGATACACCATGACCGATCCGAAAAAGAGCTCTGAAAAACCCTGGGGTGGCCGTTTCAGCGAGCCGACCGATGCATTTGTGGAAAGGTTCACGGCATCCGTGGGCTTTGACCGGCGCCTTTACCACCATGACATCCGGGGCTCCATTGCCCATGCCACCATGCTGGCGGAGGTCGGGGTACTGACAACCCGGGAAAAGGACCAGATCATCGAGGGGCTGGAAGCGGTACGGGCCGACATCGAGAAAGGGGACTTCCCCTGGTCGGTCAGCCTCGAGGACGTGCACATGAACATTGAGGCCCGGCTGACCGACCGTATCGGCACCACCGGCAAGAAGCTGCACACCGGGCGCAGCCGTAACGATCAGGTGGCGACGGATATCCGGCTCTATCTGCGGGACGAGATCGACGCCATCGCCGCGGAACTCAACCGCCTGCGGGCCGGTCTGCTGGACCTGGCGGAGCGGGAGGCGGAGACCATCATGCCGGGCTTCACCCACCTGCAGACCGCCCAGCCGGTCACCTTCGGCCATCACCTGCTGGCCTGGGCGGAAATGCTGGAGCGGGACGCCGAGCGGCTGCAGGACTGCCGCAGGCGGGTGAATGTGATGCCCCTGGGGGCCGCCGCCCTGGCCGGCACCACCTATCCCATCGACCGCAACCTGACCGCCCGCCTGCTGGGCTTCGACCGTCCCACCGAGAACTCGCTGGATTCTGTCAGTGACCGGGACTTTGCCATCGAGTTCTGCAGTTTCGCGGCGCTGCTGATGACCCACCTGTCCCGCTTCAGCGAAGAGCTGGTGCTGTGGACCTCGGCCCAGTTCGACTTCATCGACCTGCCGGACCGGTTCTGCACCGGCTCCTCCATCATGCCCCAGAAAAAGAACCCGGACGTGCCGGAACTGGTGCGGGGCAAGACCGGCCGGGTCAATGGCCACCTGATCAGTCTGCTCACCCTGATGAAGAGCCAGCCGCTGGCCTATAACAAGGACAATCAGGAAGACAAGGAGCCGCTGTTTGATACCGTGGACACGGTCAAGGGCAGCCTGCGGGCCTATGCCGACATGGTGCCGGCCATTACCGCGAAAGCGGACAATATGCGGGAGGCGGCCCGCCGGGGTTTCTCCACCGCGACGGATCTGGCCGACTACCTGGTCAAGAAGGGGGTGGCGTTCCGTGACGCCCATGAGATTGTCGGCAAGGCCGTGGCCCTCGGGGTGGCGGAGAAGAAGGACCTGGCGGACATGACCCTGGCAGAGCTGCGCCAGTTCTCCGACACCATCGGCGAGGATGTGTTTGAGGTGCTGACCCTGGAAGGTTCGGTGCAGGCCCGGGACCACCTGGGCGGCACGGCGCCGGCCCAGGTGCGGGCTGCGGTATCACGGGCCCGTGCCCGGCTGGGCTGACAGGGGCCAGGGTATCGGGAGCAGGGCAGGGAGGCCCGGCCGATCAGGCGATGGCGCCGGCTTGCCGTGGGTCCCAGCCGGTCACCCCCAGTGCTTTCAGGGGCCTGGGGTCGCTCACCTGCCGCCCCTGGATGAAGTTCACACCCAGGCTCTGGAGCCGGTGCCTGGCAATGTCGTTTTCCACACTGGTGGCAATGGTGGTCTTGCCGGTGGTGGTGGCGATGCGCTGCAGGGCCTCGATCATCACCAGATGGGTGGGTTCATCGTGCAGGCCGTTCATCAGTTCCGGGGCCAGCTTGATGTAGTCAACGGGCAGTCGGCCGGCCAGCCGGTAGCTGTCCATGCTGGTGCCGGCACCATCCAGTGCCGTCCTGCAGCCCAGTTGTCGCAGCATACGGCAGGTGTGGCGACAGTCCTGGGTGTAGGTGATGGCATGGTGGGCAGGTATCTCGAAGCACAGGCTTGCCGGGCTGATACCGGTCTTTTCCAGGGCCCGGGCAACAAAAGCCGGAAAGGTGCGGTCCTGCAGTGAGCCCCGGGACAGGTTGAACCCGCAGTAGTCCAGGGTGCCGGCCACATCGGGATGACGGTACAGGTGACACAGGGTCTGTTTGATCACCTGCCGGTCCAGGCGCCGGGACAGTTCGAAGCGTTCGATCAGTGGCAGGAAGTCCTGCGGTGAGAGGACCCTGCCATCCTCGCCGTTACCCTGCAGCCGCGCCAGCACCTCCAGGTACAGCCCCGTCTCCGGCCGGTTCAGGGCCCTGATGGGCTGGTATTCCAGCGGCAGGCTGCCCTGGGCCAGGCACTTGCGGATATGGTTTAGCATAGCCTTGGTGCGGGCAATGTCCTCACGGCTCGCCGGCCGGGCGGACTGTTTCGGCACCACGAGGGTTTCCGGCGCGGTGACGGGAGCGGAAGGTGGCTGGCTGGCCTTGCGAATGATGACCCGGGCCGCCATGAAATAGCCGCCGCGATGGCGAAGTGTGACCATGAGTGGGCGACCGCTGTCGTGATAACTGGCATAATCCGGACTCAGCGGATTATCCTCGGCTGAGGCAATCAGCTTTTTGAGCGGGCAGCCCTCAATATCACTGCTGCTGTAGCCCAGCACCAGTGACAGGTTGGGGTCTGTTGCTGTCACGTTGCCGTCCTGGCCGATGGTCAGAACGGTCGTCACTCCCGTACCGGCACCGGGGCGGTGGCGGCAGATGACGAGCTCATTCACGCGAAGTGCTCCTGTCAGAAAGTCCCTTATTATTCTCTGGCACGCGTTGCCGGGTGCCCTGGGCGTGAATCGTCACGCGCCCGGTTGTTCTTCTGGTAGGCTATCCAAATGCCAAGCCGATCACATTGTACAGATAAAACTCCGAAAGAAAACGTCCCAGTTCTGGAGTGTAGCTGAAGCGTGCATAACCGGCCTCTTGTTGTAGACTTTTCGGAAGGTGTTGACCGCAAGCTGCTGAAGCGGATCACCGCCCGCTTCTGCGCGCTCAATCAGCAACGATGGAAACGCGCCCGCTCGGCCCTCACCTGGCGGCAGCAAATGGTGCTGGATCTGCTGCCCCTGGTGTTCCATCTCAATCATCCCGCCCTGCCCGGCTACCACGCTGCCCACTGTGCCCACGGCCTGGACCGTTACGAGCCCTCCGAGCTGGCCCTGCAGGCGGCCCAGCGGGTTGCCCGCTCGTTCCGCCCGGGCAGCGGCCGCAAGTCCGTCACCGAACTCACCGGCCTGTTCCTGATGGGCAGTCCCGGTTCCCTCGGCCACTCGGTGGCCAGCGACCTGGATGTGTGGGTATGCCATCACCGGGAGGTGCCCGGGCCCCGGCTTGACGCACTAAAGCAGAAGGCCCTGCGGCTGTCACGATGGGCGGCGGAATTCGGTCTGGAGCTGAACTTTTTCGTGTTCAGTGCCGAGGATTTCCGCCACCGCCGTGAAACCGCCGAGGTGAGCACGGAGGACTGTGGCAGCGCCCAGCACTTTCTGCTGCTGGACGAGTTCTACCGCACCGCCATCCATCTTGGCGGACGCTACCCGCTCTGGTGGCTGATCCCTGCCGGGGAAGAGGCGCGCTACCAGGAACTGACCCGGTTCCTGCTGGACAACCGCTTTATCCGCCCGGACGAGTACCTGGACTTCGGGTCGGTGCCGGCCATTCCGGTGGCCGAGTTTCTGGGCGCCGGCATCTGGCAGCTTTACAAGGGCATCGAGTCGCCGTGGAAGTCGCTGCTCAAGCTGCTGCTGATCGAATGTTACGCCCGCGACCGGGAGCGTGGTCTGCTGTCGGCGGCTTTCAAGCGGACCGTCTACGAAGACGGCGCCAGTGTGGATGTGACCGACCCCTACGTCATGCTTTACCAGCGCCTGGAGCAATGGCTGCAGTCCATGGAGGCGCCGGGGCGCCTGGACCTGGTGCGCCAGGCGCTTTACCTCAAAACCGGCCTGCCCCTGACCCGCGCCGGGGAAACCGCTGGCCGCTGGCAGGGGCAGATGCTGCAGCGCCTGGTCACCCAGTGGGGCTGGGACCGGCAGACGCTGGCGGAGCTGGACAGCCGCCACCAGTGGCGGGTGGAGCGGGTGATGACGCTGCGCCGGCGGGTGGTATCGGAGCTCACCCACAGTTACCGGCTGCTGTCCCGCATGGCCCGCAGCGCCAATGTGCATTCGGCCATCAGCACCGCCGACCTGAACCTGCTCGGACGCAAGCTGTACGCCGCCTTCCAGCGCAAGGCGGGCAAAATCGAAATCATCAATCCCGGTATTGCCCCGTCGCTGGCGGAGGAGAATCTGTCCTTCTGGCACCGGGGCGCTGCGGGCCAGTCCCGGGCGGCGGACGGCTGGCTGCTGTTCCGGAACCTGGACAGTCTGGCGGACAGCAGCGGCCAGCCGCCGATCCGTCGCCCCGGCAGTCTGGTGGAACTGGTGGTCTGGTGCCACTGCAACGGCCTGCTGACACCCGTGACCCGGCTCAGCCTGCGCCAGGAGGCGCCGGAGCCGGACACGGCGGCCGCCAGGATATCCGTCAGCGACCTGCGCAGTATGGCCGCGTTTATCAGTACCCATATCGGGATGGTGGCGCCGGCCTCGCGGGCGGCGCTGATGGTTCCGGCCCGGCCGGTGACCCATCTGTTGCTGGTCAACGTCGGCGTTGACCCCCAGGCCAGCCTCACCGAACGGGGCCTGCACAAGCTCAGTGGCCGGAACGACTCGCTGGGGTTCAGCGGGGGACGGGACAATCTGGTGGCCACCATCGAGCAGGTCACCATGAACAGCTGGCAGGAAGTGAGTCTTCAACGCTATCTTACCGGTGACGCGCTGGTG
>JBMCIH010000219.1:0-4932 GCA_048617055.1 Marinobacter sp.
GCCGGTTTGAACTACATCGGCCAAAACGAAACGGATGTCCTGGAGGATAACGTTGGTGGAGACAGCAATGGTACCGCCTTCGCTGATAACGCCTGGTCCGGGTACCTGAAAGTAGGCGCCAACCTTGGCGCAGCCGATGTAGGCGTGCAATGGCTGGGCACGAAGGATGGTGGCCTTGTTTCTCCGGGCTATGACACCTTCTCCAGCCTGGTGAACAGTAACCCTGAGTCCACAGCCAACCCCACCAGCATGTACCGCATGGGCGGCGGCAGTGGTGCAGAGGACTTCGACGAGCACCTGTTCATTGCCAAGGCCGGCTTTAACGTCACACCTCAGCTGAAGCTGACCGGTGCGGTTGGTACGCTGATGATTGATAACGGTAATGACGACGACAACTCGATGGTCTACGACCTGCGGGCCGACTATAAAATCAATGATAAAGTCAGCACCAGCCTGACCTGGGGCATGATTACTGAAAATGACGTAGGCACCACTGGAGGCAGTGCAACCAACGGTGTTCCCGCGAACAGCTTGGTTGGTGTGGAAACCGCACAGGCAAGCTTCGCAGACGATGACCTGATGGCTGCGGCTCTGGGCCTGAACGTCAAGTTCTAAACCCAGACAGTTAAGTCAGGTTATTTAGCGACCCTTGGGCGGGTCAGGGCATTGCCCTGACCCGCTTTTTCGTTCCTAATAGCCTCCGATTCTCGTATCTTGTTCCAGATGAACCACAAAAACAGGTTTGCCCCATGACGACGCGAGTTCTACTTGCTTCCTGCCTAGCCGCCAGTTCCCTGGTACTGACCGCTTGCGTAAGCCAGCAGGAAGCTCAAAAGCAAATTGAAGTGCTTGATTCCAAAGAAGCGCTCAACACCCCCAAGAATGAATGGTCCACCCCCTTCTGGGAGCGGGGCCGGACAAGCTCCGATGACGCCACCCTCGTCAGATCCTCATCGTCAGTCGAAGCCGCCCCCGCCTCTGGCCAGCTCCGCACCAACCTCGCCATTGTCGGCGCCTCCGACTCCCTCTACCGGGAGCTGGACAATGTCGCCGCCGAATACGGCTTCCGCCTGATTCCCCGTGCGGAGCTGCGGGATGCCCTGGCCAATACGGCGGACTGCGAAGACACTACCAAGCCGGCCTGCGCCGAGGCCCTGGCTGCCTACCCGGGGGCACGACTGGTGGTTACGGTTGAGGACGGCGATACCGCAACCGTCACCGATGCCGCCAGCGGTGCCCGCTGGAGTGCAACGGAGCTGACCTCCGGCAAGAAAGGTGAGGAACTGCTGGATCTGGTTTCCCAGCGGGCCGATATCGCGCCCTGGGCCATGAAGGCCTTCCAGGGCGACGACGGCCGCCTGTACCTGCCCGCCGGGCGCGCCAACGGCCTGGAACCCGGCGATGAACTGGCCATCCACGAAGCCGGCACCCTGGTCCGCGCCCCCAACGGCCAGCCCATTACCTGGCGCAAGGGCGAGCGCGTCGGCACGGTACGTATCGGCGAGCTGTTCGGTAGTGATCTGGCCTCCCTGAACCCCGCAGAGGGACAGCGCCCGACACCGGAGCATGACCTGATTCTGGTGGAGGACTGATACCTCGATAAAATGGGGTCAGACCCTATTTTCCCGGTGGGAAAAATGGGTCAGACCCCGGTGCGCCCCGGAGCATGACCTCATCCTCGTGGAGGGCTGATACTCCGATAAAATGGGGTCAGACCCCATTTTCCCTTTGGGAAAAATGGGTCAGACCCCGGTGCGCCACAACCGCTTCCGGTGCCATTCGGCATTGCCCAGTTGCAGCTCTATGGATGTCAGTCGCTTGAAGTAGTGACCGATATCCAGCTCGTCGGTCATGCCGATGCCGCCGTGCAGCTGGATGGCCTGCTGGCCCACGTAGCGGGCGGCCTGGCCCAGGCGGGCCTTGAGTTTTGAGGCGAGGATGGCCTGCTGATGGACATCGGCGCCTGCCCAGCGCTGGTCGGTCTGGGTCAGCAGGTTGGCCAGGCTGGTGGTTTCGATGTACATCTCTGCCATGCGGTGCTGCAGCACCTGGAACTCCGCCAGCGCCACGCCGAACTGTTTGCGGGTAAGGGTGTAGGCAACGGTTTTCTTCACCAGGGTTTCCATGATGCCCACGGCTTCCGCTACCAGCATCAGCAGGCTTTCGCTGTGGACCTGCAGGATAACCCCGGAGGCCTCGCCCTCGTCGGTCAGGCGCTGGGCGGCGCTGACCGCTACCCCGTCAAACCTTATGTTGGCCCCCTGATGACCGTCGATCATCGGATATCCGGTGACTTCCACACCTGGCGAGTCCAGCGCCACCAGAAACAGGTCGATACCCTCATGGTCGGTATAATCGCCTTCGCTGCGGGCGGACACCAGCACATGACTGGCTGTCAGGCTGTGCATGACGGCGATTTTTTCACCGCTGAGGCGGAAACCGCTGCCGTCAGGTTCGGCGAGGGTAGCCACTGCCAGGGGATTGCCCCGGCTCTGGGTTTCTTCGCTGGCAAACACCGCCTGGCGATCGCCAGAGAGAATGCCTGTGAGTAACGCCGCACCATCGCCCGATGCCCCGGTCAATGCCAGCAGTCGCGCGGCCGTCAGCACGCCCACATAGGGCTCCGTTACCAGGCCCCGGCCAAAACCTTTCATCACGCCCAGGGTGTCGGCGATATCGCCACCGAGGCCATCCTGAGCCTCAGCAAACGGTATCGCCAGCCACCCCATCTCGGCAAAGGTCTGCCAGTGAGTCGGGGATTGCCCCTGGTGCTCCTTCAGGTTGCGCTTACGGTCATCAAAGCTGTACTCACCCTGGACAAAGCGGTTAACGCTGTCTTCCAGCAAGGAGCGGGTTTCCTGATTGAGGGTACTCATGGTCCGTCTCCTTACCGCAACAGGGTCTTGGCGATGATATTGCGCTGGATTTCGTTGCTGCCACCAAAGATGGAGGCGGCACGGTTATTCAGGTACTTGGGCATCAGGGTCAGGGCATCCTCGTCACCGATGGGTTCCACGCCGCTGCCCACGGTCAGGGCCGCAAGCTGCAGCGCCAGTGACGGGCTCCCCGCCACATCGATAGCCAGTTCGGTGATGCGCTGGATGGTTTCCATGGAGGTTATCTTGATCATGGAACTCATGGGACCGGACTGGGGCGAGCCCTTTTCCATGGCGGCGAAGACTTCCTCCGTGGCCTCCAGAGTGTCTACCTCCAGCTGCAGCCGGATGTAACGGTCCTGGAATACCGGGTCATCCGCCAGGAAACCCCCGAAACCGTCACCGGTGCGGCCGGCCAGCCGGCGTATCGTGGCCAGTTCATGGCGGAAGGTGGTGGCGAAGGATGTTCCCCCACCCCGTTCGTGCTCCAGCAGGTACTTGGCGACGGACCAACCGTCATTCTCCTCACCGAGACAGCAGTCCACCGGAACCCGGACGTTGGTAAAGAACACATCACACTGCTCCGGCACACCATCGAGTCCGATGATGGGCCGGATCTCGATGCCCGGGTCCGTCAGGTCCTCGATCAGGAAGAAGCTGATGCCCTGCTGGGGCTTGCCGGCCCCCCCCGTTCGTACCAGCAGGAACATACGGTTGGCATGGTGGGCGTAGGTGGTCCAGGTCTTGGCGCCGTTAATCACGTAGTGATCTCCGTCCCGGACGGCGCGGCAGTTCAGGGACGCCAGGTCGGAACCCGCGTTGGGTTCGGAGTATCCCTGGGCCCAGAAATTCTCGCCGGACAGGATGCCCGGCAGGTGTCTGCGTTTCTGCTCATCGGTGCCGTAATGGATGATCGCCGGGCCCACCATGGAGATGCTCTGGGGCAGCAGCAGTGGCACACCGGCACGCCGGCACTCTTCCTCGAAAATCAGCTGCCGGGGTACATCCCAGCCGGTACCACCGTATTCCTCCGGCCAGCGGATGGCGGACCAGCCCTGGCTGTGAAGAATGCGGTGCCACTTCATGACCTGGTCGAAGGGCGGGAAAAAGCTGGTGGTCTTGCGGCCCGCCTCCAGGATCTCATCATCCGCGTGCTGTTCAATGAAGTCGCGGACCTGGTGACGGAAGGTGTTGAGTTCGGCTGGTTCCTGGGTGGACATGGGGGCCTCGGAATCGTTGTCAGGGGTGCAGGCAAGTTCGGTCTGCCGCGCATTCCCTCTTCCCTGGCGGGATAGGGGATGGGGGTAAGGGGGGCAGAACATTAACCCGGAGGTCTACCGCCCCCCTCTCTGTGCAACCGGAACACCGGGTAAACAGACACACCACACAAGTGGCCTTACAGTGCGTAAGAGGCCACATCCACCTTGGAGTAAAGCTCATCCCAGTACAGGTCGGCAAGGTCGTCCACGTTGTCGATGTCGCGGGTCAGTTCTACCCATTTGCCCAGCAATTCACGGAAAGTGCCGGCCAGCTCTTCAGCATTTTCAATGCCATGGCGTTCCTTGTAGCTGGCGGCAATCTTTTCGATATCGCTGCGGACAAATTCGCTGGAAGCCTGCTGCAGATCTTCGGACGCTTCATGCACCGTGATGCCATTACCGTCAGCGGCCTCAAGCTCCTTCGCGGCCCCCACCTGGTAGTCCCAGCTGATCACCGCGCCCAGCACGGCTGTCGCCTTGAGCACATCGCGACGCTGCTGTTCGCTCAGGCCGGCCCAGACATCCCGGTTGACGTTGTTGACCGCAGTACCCCCATAGACACCACCGGGAACCTCGGGAGTGACGTCGGTAACCACTTCCTTCAACTTGAAGATGTCCAGGTCAACGCTGGAACTGATGCTGCAGTCCAGTACACCCTGGTTCAGGGCCTCATAGGAGTCGCTGACGGAAAGGGTAACCGGTGTGGCGCCCAGTGACTCCGCCCAGCGCGCCCACTGGGGGCCGGCACTGCGGATGCGTTTGCCCTGCAGCTGGTCGAGGGTGGATACCTCTTTATT
>JBMCIH010000220.1:0-4918 GCA_048617055.1 Marinobacter sp.
GCTTCGGCGGTTGCGCTTCCTCAGGCACGGACCGTTCCGTCAGCGCCTTCACCTCATCCACCCGTTCGGGCAGCTTCGGTGACAGCGGCGGCAGGCTGCGGTCGTAGTCCGCCAGGGTGCGCCGGGCACCCGCCATGGCGTTGCCCTGCTCGTCCATGCCGGGAATCTGGCGGCTGAGCTGGCTCACCAGCGCTTCTGCAAGGCCGAAGCCGCCCTTGCCCCCGCCGAGGGACAGGCTCAGCTGACTGTCGAACATGTCCTGATAGAAACCGGACTCCTCACTGTTGAGGTAGTTGCCCTCTGACAGCACCTCATTGGCGGAGCGCATGCTCTTGAGCATCTGCGACAGGAACAGGCCCTCGAACTGACGGGCCACCTCTTCCAGGGCCGCCTTGCGATCGGTGCGGGCCTGGGTCTTGAGGGCGTCCAGGCCACCAAATTCGGTGTAAACCTGGGCCTGCTGGATTCCGGACTGCTGCATCAGCTCACCTATATCACAATCAGTTCAGCGCGCAGGGCGCCGGCCTGTTTGAGGGCCTCAAGCACTGCCATCACGTCACCGGGCGCCGCCCCGACCTGATTGACGGCCTGGACGATATCGTTGAGCGTGGTGGCGGGCCCGAACTGGAACATTCTTGCCGGGTCTTCCGTCGCGGTGATCTGGCTGTCCGGGGTCACCACGGTTTCGCCCTCACTGAAGGGGTTGGGCTGGTCCGCCTCCGGGTTCTCCTGGATGGTCACGGTCAGGTTGCCATGGGTCACCGCAGCCGGGCTCACCCTGACGTTCTCACCTACCACAATGGTGCCGGTACGGCTGTTGATCACCACCTTGGCGGCCTCTTCCGCCGGTTCCACCTCCATGTTCTCCAGGATGGACAGGAAGCTCACCCGCTGGGAAGGGTCCCGGGGCGCCTTGACGGAAACGGAGGTGCCGTCATGGGCATAGGCCATGCCTTCACCCAGCCGTTCATTGATCGTGTCAACCACCCGCTTGGCGGTGGTGAAGTCCGAACGCAGCAGGTTCAGGGTGATGGTGTCGCCCTCGGTGAACGGGCTGGTGACCTCGCGTTCGATGGTGGCGCCATTGGGGATGCGCCCGACACTGGGAACATTGACCGTGATCCGTGAACCATCCTGCCCCTCGGCACCAAAGCCGCCTACCACCAGGCTGCCCTGGGCCATGGCATACACCTGGTCATCGGCACCCTTGAGCGGGGTCATCAACAGTGTACCGCCGCGCAGGCTGTCGGCATTGCCAAGGGACGAAACGGTAATATCCAGCTCCTGACCGTTCTTGGCGAACGGGGGCAGCGTGGCATGGACACTCACCGCTGCCACATTGTCGGTGTTCGGGTTAACGCCTTCCGGAATGGTGATGCCGAAGCGGTTCATCATGTTCCGGAACGTCTGGCTGGTGGCCGGGCCGGAATCACCGGTGCCATCAAGCCCTACTACCAGACCGTAACCCACCAGCTGGTTATCCCGCACACCTTTGACCCGGGTCAGGTCCTTGAGCCGGTCCGCCAGTACCGGGCCGGCGGCCAGGGCCAGAATCAGGCTGTAAACGAGGGATCGCACGACAGTCACAGGGGCCACCATTCACTGTTGAAGAAACGGGTCAGCCAGCCGGGCTGATTGGCCTGGTCGAAGTCCCCGGTGCCGCCGTAGGCCAGGCGGGCGTCGGCAATGCGCTGGGACGACACGGTGTTGTCCGGCGAGATGTCCTCCGGGCGAACCAGCCCGCTTACACGAACGAATTCATCGCCATTGGTCAGCGACAACCACTTCTCGCCGCGGATATGGAGCACGCCATTGGGCAGCACTTCGGTCACGGTGACGGTGATGTTGCCGGCCAGACTGTTGCTCTGGTCCGCCTCGGCCTGACCTTCAAACTCCCGCTCCGAGCTGGCGCTGCCGCTGAACTTCTCGAAGGTGCGGCCAAACAGCGATGGGGTGCCCATACCCACCTCGTTCTCCTTGCTGATACTGCTGCCGGCGTTCTTGCTGGCGCTAGTGGACTCCTGCAGCGTGACCGTGAGGATGTCCCCCACATTCAGTGCGGTGCTGTCGCCATAGAGGCTGTAGTTGCGGGAACTCTGGTAGATGCCGCCGGTGTGCGGCCCCCGCTGTTCCATGGCCTCGGCACGAACCGGTGCATAGGCTGGGTCGTTGGGCTCAGGGCGCTCCCGGGTCATGGACTGGCACCCCTGGAGCAGGGCCAGCACCAGCACCAGGCTGGCAGAGGCGCCCCGGTGGCGGCTGAAACAAGGCTTGGTAGGAATGACAGTCATGATCAGTAACCTGCTAACCTGTTAACCCATGTTGTTGGTGATGAACTGCAGCATCTGGTCGGAAGCCGACACCACCTTGGAGTTCATTTCGTAGGCCCGCTGGGTGGAGATCATGTTGACCAGCTCTTCCACCACCTCCACGTTGGAGGCCTCGGTCATGCCCTGCTCGATCGTCCCGAGCCCGCCGATACCGGCTTCCCCCTGCTGGGGGTCACCGCTGGCGCCGGTCTGCCGGTACAGGTTGCCACCAATGGCCTCGAGGCCCTGGGGGTTTATGAAGTCCACCAGCGGAATCTCGCCCAGGTTGACCGGTTCCGCTTCGTTATCGACCACGGCCGACACGGTGCCGTCCTTGCCGATGGTCACAGTGGTGGCATTCTCGGGAATGTTGAGATTGGGTTCCAGCAGGTAACCGTCGGGGGTGACCACATCACCGGCCGAGTTGACCTGGAACTGGCCGTCGCGGGTGTAGGCGATGTTGCCATCCGGCATCTGGATCTGGAAAAAGCCACGGCCGTCCACTGCCAGGTCCAGGGGCTGCTCGGTCACCTGCAGGTTGCCCTGGGTAAACTGCTTGGTGGTGCCCACCACCTTCACACCGGTACCCAGCTGCAGGCCCGAGGGCAGTTCCGCGTTCTGGGTATTGAGGCCGCCGGGCTGCCTGTTGACCTGGTATAGCAGGTCCTGGAACACGGCATTGTCCCGCTTGAAGCCGGTAGTGTTGACGTTGGAACTTTCCAGGAAGCCGGAGGCAACCCTGATGTTGGCGTCCGGTTCCTCGGGGCCATCAATGGCCTGGTCCGGCTTGCGGCGGATGAAGCCATCCTCACCTTTCATCAGGGCATCGGCGGGCGGGTTGACCAGTTTCAGGCGGTCCACTTCCACCAGCTGGTCCGGCGGCGCGCCCACGGGGCGGATGGACACGGTGCCATCGGCGCCGATCAGCAGCTTCTCGTGGGGCGGAAGGGCCAATGGACCGCCATTGCCCATTACCGGCTCGCCGGAACTCAGACGCAACATGCCGTTGACATCCACCTGCAGGCTGCCGGAACGGGTGAACACCTCCTCGCCCTGGTTGTTCTGCACCGCCAGCCAGCCCTCGCCGTCGGCGGCCACATCCAGGTTGCGGCCGGTTTCCTGCAGGGGACCGGCACTGAAGTCGGTACCCGGCCTTTCGGTCATGGCGTAGGCTCGGGTCGGATGGTGCTCGCCAAAGACCGGCATGCTGCGGGCCTGGGCGAAATCCTTCTTGAAGCCGGTGGTATTGACGTTGGCAAGGTTGTTGGCATGCGCCTGCTGCGCCATCATGTTCTGCTTGGCGCCTGACATACCGATGTAGATGGACTTGTCCATGGGAAAACTCCTGCCGGAAATCTGACGTTTTTACGCCGTTTCCAGGGTTCTAGCAGGAGTCGTGCCAAATAATAAAACAGGGCCACGATTACCGTGGCCCTGTTATTGGAAGGGTAGACTGCGGGGTGGTTATCGCAGGTTGATGATGGTCTGAGTCACCGCATCCGAAGTCTCGATGGTCTTGGCGTTGGCCTGATAGTTACGCTGGGCGATGATCAGGTTCACCAGTTCCTGGGACAGGTCCACGTTGGCCTCCTCCACCGAGCTGGGGGCAATGGTGCCCAGGGTACCGGTACCCGGGGCGCCGAACACCGGCTGGCCCGACTCGGAGGTTTCCACCCAGTTGGTGTCACCCACCGGCGACAGGCCATCGGTGTTGGCAAAGGTTGCCAGCGACACCTGGCCGAGGTTCTGGGACTCGCCGTTGGAATAACGGGCGAAGATCACGCCCTCGTCATTCACATCCAGGCCACTCAGGCGGCCGGTGGTATAGCCGTTCTGCTGCTGGTCCACGACCCCGAAGGACGACCCGAACTGGGTGGTCTCGTTCATGTCGATCATGAAGTTGGACGAGTTGGGCGGGTCGGCCACCGGCAGCTCGCCACCCTCGGACACCAGCAACGGGCCGTCGGCGCCGTTGGACTGGCCGCCTTCATCCTTCGGTGTCCAGTTGGAGATCAGCAACTGGCCGTCCGGTTCACCGTCCACCGATGCCAGGGTGCCGTCACTGTTGAATTCCAGTTCATACCTGGCTCGCGAAGGTACACCCGAGGTGCTGGGCGGGTCCCCCACATCCTCGCCGTCGATCTGCACGTACATGGCCCACACGCTTTCACCACCGCTGACCGGTTCTTTCACGAAGTACTGGTCCATGGTATGGGGGTTACCCAGGCTGTCGTAAATGGTGGACGAGGTTGCGTGGTTGTAGGTGCGCTGATCCGTGGGGTCAAAGGTGTTAGAGCGGGATATCTCGGGGTCATCGGAACCCAGGATCGTGGACGTACCGCCCCCTTCCCGCTCTACATCGATGTTCTGTTCCATGGTAATGCTGGTAATCTGCTCTTCACCATAGGCAGGGAACCCAGCCGGCTGAGGACTAAGCAGATTGCCGTCCGCGTCAACCACCTCGACGGTTATAGGGTTGCCCCGGCTATCGATCAGGCGCATACCCGAGTTTCCCTCACTCGTGGCATTGAGGGTATTCAGGGGCGAATCGTTTATGGCATCCTGCAGCCAGTCACGTGCCTCTTCATTGTTGTCAATGCCTCCCGCAG
>JBMCIH010000221.1:0-4910 GCA_048617055.1 Marinobacter sp.
ACTGGGTCAGTGAACGCTGACGTACCCCGAAGTCCCACGCACGAAGGAAACACTATGGACATGATCATTGCCTGCTCCGCCCTGGGAATCGTCGCCGGCATCCTCGCGGGCATGCTTGGGATAGGCGGTGGTGTCGTTATCGTGCCGGCCCTGGTGCTGATTCTTTCGGCCCAGGGCTTTCCGTCGGAACTCATCGTGATCACCGCCGTGGCCACGTCCCTGTGCACCATTATCTTCACCTCGGTTTCGGCGGCCCGCTCCCAGATCAGACGCAAGGCGGTGGACTGGAGTATCTTCCGGCTGTGGGCCCCCACCGTGGTGATGGGCAGTTTTCTCAGCGGCTTTATTGCCGCGGCATTGCCGGCGGTGGTGCTGGAGGTGGGCATTGCCGTGTTTCTGCTGCTGATCGCCATCATCATGCTCAGCCGCTGGGTACCGGACCCGGCCCGGACCATGCCGGGCACGGCCGGCACCTCAGGGCTGGGCCTTCTCAGCGGCTCCCTATCCGGCCTGGCCGGCATTGGCGGCGGTAACGTCATGGTACCGCTGATGGTGTTCTTCAATGTGCCCATGCAGCGGGCGGTGGCCACCTCCAGCGCCCTGGGCTTTCCGCTGGCGCTGGTGGGCACCGTGGGGTACGTGATCTCGGGCTGGGGCCGGGAGGTGGCCCCCTGGTCGCTGGGCCATGTCTACCTGCCGGCTGTGGTGCTGATCGCGGTGTTCACGGTACTGCTGGCGCCGGTGGGCGTGGCCCTCAGCCACCGTATCCCGGCACCCACGCTCAAACGATGTTTTGGTGGGTTGCTGCTGCTGGTGGCGGGGCGAATGCTGTTCAATGCGCTGTGAGTCAGCGTTTTTTTGCCCACTACCCCCAATGGGCTTCATGTGGCGTTACGTGGTTGCCGGTGTGCGAATTGAAGGGGAGCTCAAGCCACGTTATGGTTCAGACACACTGGTGATACAAATCGACACCAAGCGCCAGTACAAAAATATGGATCAGGTTGGCATCCTTGAGCCAACCGAACAATAAAAACCAGGCAGCTTCCTCTCGATAAGAACCGTTCATGAGCCTATTGAGTTCCGCCAACAGGCCTGATGACAACCCGGGCCCGGACTGGGATACCCTGGTCGGCATGGCCGGCATCGTCGGCGACTGGGTCTGGGAGCAGGATACCGGGCACCGGCTGATCCGCCTGGCAGGGCACTGTCTGGAAGGCGATCCGGCGGCGGAACCCGATGCCCTGCTTGGCTACCGCCGCTGGGAGCTAGGGCTCACGCCCGCGGATGACGGCATGGACTGGGCCACCCACCGGGCGATGCTTGAGAGCCGGCAGCCCTTTCGCAACCTGCTTCTGCGTCGTGCAACCCGGGACGGTAACATTACCTTTGTCAGTATCAGCGGTATGCCCTGTTACGACGCTGAAGGCCACTGGACAGGCTATCGGGGCACCGGACAGGACGTGACCGAGCAGCAGCTCCGCTCCCGCACGGTTGAGCGATTCCAGGCGAGCATGGACGCCTCGCCGGACTGCATCATGATCACCGACCTTGAAACCCATCAGATACAGTACATCAACGATACCGTCTGTGAGCTCACCGGATTTTCCCGGGGAGAGTTGCTGAAGCTTCAGCCCCATGAGATTTCCGGCGTACCCAGGGACGAGGTCGCGCGGCTCTTTGCCGCGGCCATATCCGCCGGCCCGGAGGGGGAAACCGCGCCGCCCTTTCTGGCAGCCACCAAGGACGGCACCCGCAAAGGCTGGTGGGAGCCCCACCACCGGGGCATACGAATCGATGGCCGGTGGGTGATCGTTACCGTCTCGCGCCAGATCACCGGGCGGGTGCTTGCCGAACAGGCCGCGCTGCGGGCTAACCGAATGTACGCCACCCTCACCGCCACCAATGAAGCCATCATGCGCACCCGTACCCCGGAGGAGCTTTTTCAGCAGGTCTGCGACGCTGCGGTGGATGCTGGAAAAATGTCAGCAGCCGCTATTCTGCTGGCGGACGAGACTACCGGTGCGCTGCGTGTCGCCGCGAGTGCGGGCATGGGTCAGGAATCACTGCGAAATACCCGTATCTCAACCGTTGCCACGGTACCGGAAGGCCATGGACTGAACGGCACCGCCTACCGGACTGGCGAACCCTGCGTCAGCAACGACTTTCAGAAGGATCCCCGGACAGCCCCCTGGCATGAGGGCGCCAAAGCGGCGAATCTGAAGTCGGCGGCCTCGATACCGATTCTTCGTGGCGGCAAGTCTGTCGGTGTTCTGTTTCTGTGCGCAGGCGAACGCCGGTCCTTCGATGAAGAGATCCTGGGTTTGCTGTGCCGCATGACCGAAAACCTGAGTTTTGCCCTGCAGATGTTCGAGCATGAGCTGGAACGGAAGCGGGCGGAAGAACGTATCCGGTACATGGCCACGCATGATGCCCTCACCGGTTTGCCGAACCGGGTCCTGTTCGGTGAACTGCTGGATCAGGCGGTTCTGACGGCGCACCGGTATGGCCATAATCCCGCTGTCATGTTTGTCGACCTGGACCGTTTCAAGCTGGTCAACGACAGTCTGGGCCACGCCGCCGGGGACATACTGCTCAAAGAGATGACCCAACGGCTGCGCTCGGTGCTGCGTGCCAGCGACGTACTGGCGCGCATGGGCGGTGACGAGTTCGTGATTCTGCTGCAGAATGTGGAGCAACCCAGTGCCGCCGCGACTGTCGCCCGCAAACTGCTGGACGTGGCGCTTGAACCACTGACCATCATGGAGCACGAATGCCGCGTCACGGCCAGTATTGGTATCAGCCTTTATCCGGCCCATGGCGAAGACCAGCAAATGCTGATGAAAAACGCGGATACCGCCATGTACCTGGCCAAGGAGAAGGGCAAGAATGCCTTCGAATTCTACGAGCCGGGCATGCAGTCCCAGTCCATCGAGCGCCTGGAGCTTGAGGCGGCGTTGCGGACCGCCCTGGCCAAAGAAGAATTTCATCTCCATTATCAGGCGAAACTGGATCTGAAAACCAATCGGATCACCGGTGTGGAAGCGCTGCTGCGCTGGGAACACCCGACCCTGGGCCCGGTTTCGCCCCAGCAGTTCATACCCCTTTGCGAGGAGACCGGAGCCATTGTGCCGATCGGGCGCTGGGTGCTGAAATCTGCCTGCAAACAGAATGTGGCGTGGCAGCGGCAGGGGCTTCCGCCGATAAAAATGGCGGTAAACCTGTCGGCCCGGCAGTTCTCGGACCCGGACCTGATCAACGATATCCATGGGGCACTGAGCGAGTCCGGCATGGATCCGACCCTGCTGGAACTGGAACTGACCGAGAGCATGGTCATGCTCAACCCCGCCCGCACCATCGAAATCCTTACCGAGATCAAGTCCATCGGTGTGCGCACGGCACTGGACGATTTTGGTGTCGGGTATTCCTCCCTTGCGCAGATCAAGGGCTTCCCGATAGACACCCTGAAAGTGGACCGCTCCTTTATCCGCAACCTGCCGGAAAGTGGCCAGGACCGGGCCATTACCCAGGCCATTATCAACATGGCCCGGACACTGAGCCTGAAGGTGGTTGCCGAAGGCGTGGAGACGCAGGCGCAGGAGGCCTTCCTGCGGGACATCTCATGTGATGAATCCCAGGGCTTCTATTTCAGCCGGCCGGCTTCGCCTGACGACTTTGCCCGCCTGCTGAAGGGGCACGGGATGACACTGCCAGAATAACGGGCGCTTGTGCCGCTTGCTCAATGGGTTAACCAACGCGGGACACGGGTAGTGCCTCGTTAGGCTCCCTCACCCATACCGGTGGGCTTGCCATCCAGACTCACCCGGTTTTCCCGGAGCCAGTAGTCCTTCACGGCGTCGGCCCCTTTCTTTCCCGCCCAGCTGGTCAGCGTCTCGCGCTCCCCCTGGAAGGCATAGTAGGGCACGGCGAAACCGCAGGAGGTCTGCACAAGCTCAATGTCCAGATCGAATATCTGACGGGCCCCCGGGTGCTCCGGGAACTCACCGACAAGCTCCGCCCAGCCGTTGTCCCAGGGATGAACCACGTCCGCCCTGCCGTAAACCCGGAGAATCAATGGCTGCCTGTCGAAGGAACAGAACATCACGGTCATGCGGCCGTTCTCCAGCACATGGGCCGCCGTTTCGTTGCCGCTGCCGGTCAGGTTCAGCCAGACCAGGCGGTTGGGCCCCAGAACCCGCAGACTGTCCAGCCCCTTGGGCGAGACGTTCACAAACCCCTCGGCACCGGCGGAGCCGACAAAGAACAGGTGCTGGGCCCCGATAAAGTCCCTGTGTTCCGTGAGCAGAGACTCGAACTGTTTCGCCATGGCTTATCTCAGTATCCCGGTTTGTTCAGAAACTATCCATTGCCACGCAGATACCCCGGTGCCTTTGGATGCCTTTCAAAACCCCCGTACCGGTGAGCGGATGGGTAATACTCCGCACCAAACTGCACCTTGCAAGACCGCCGCGGATCTGCGGCTCGACGCCTCGCAGGGTTTGAACTGGAATCAGCCGGATTCGCCGATCTCATAGTGCCGCTCGACGGCGGCGGAAACCAGCCTCCAGTGCGAGTTCCTGACCCGGGTCTGGTGAGCCTCGAACGCCTGGCGGTCGACGAATGCTTCATACACATGGAACAGGTTCGGGTTATCGGCGTCCGGGGTAACCTCAAAGGTCAGGCAGCCGGGCTCGTTCCGGGTCAGTTCGGTATGGGTCGGCAGTTCCTGCAGGACGGCCCCGAGATCCCGGTCCGGGACCAGGGTGTGACCTTTCAGAATGACCCGTTTTACCGCTATGCTCCGCAGCTGTCACTCGGGGGACGGCAGGTTGCCGCCCAGCATGTTCTCCACCACGGCCGCGTTATAGAAAGTCTCGACCTTCCGGATTTTGTCGTCCTGAACGTGAAACCAG
>JBMCIH010000222.1:0-4895 GCA_048617055.1 Marinobacter sp.
ATCCGTATCCCGGTCGGCTGGTTACGCCAGCAGCCGGAACCCGCCCGGGTCAGCGCCGTCACCGGCCACGCCCAGGTGCGTGCCGCCAGCACCGGTAACCTGCGCCCGCTGTCCCGCGATGACCTGGTCCGTGCCGGAGACACCATTATCACCCGCGCTGGCAGCGTGATGGTCGAGCTTGCCGATGGCTCCAGCATTCGCGTCGAGCCCGACAGTTCTGTGGCGTTCAACCGTCTGACCCGGTACGGTCGCAACGGCATGACCGACACCCGTGTACGCCTTGAGCGGGGCGAACTGAGTAACCGTGTGCGGCCAATGATCGAGGAAGGCGCCCGGTTCGAAGTGGAGACACCTTCCGCCGTGGCGGCGGTCCGTGGCACCGCGTTTGCCCTGCAGGCGGACCGCCGGGGCACTCACCTCCAGGTGACCGAAGGCAGCGTGGCCTTCGGACGCCCCGGCGCCACCCGCGACATCCCGGCGGGGTTTGGCGCCTCGGTCAGCCGCTCCGGTAACGGCGATCTGCAGATCCGGCGGCTGCCGCCGGCACCTCAGCCGGATCAGCTCCCCGGGGGCACCATCACCAGCTTGCCGGGCCAGCTCAGCTGGCAGGCCGATGGGGCCCGCCGCTACCAGGTAGACGTTATTGAGGAGGACACCGGATACTGGGTTCGCCGTGAGCAGACCAGTGATCACCGGATCGACCTGGATGACCTTGCCAACGGCAAGTACCGGGTGGAAATCGCCGCTCTGTCGTCCCGGGGAACCCAGGGTATGCCCGCCAGCGTGACACTTGAGGTGGACCTGGCGGCCCGGGCCGCCGAACTGCAGGAACCGGCAGCTGGTGCAGCGGTGGACAGCGACCTTCCCCGCTTCCGGTGGCGCCAGCAGGGCGACAGCGAGCGCGCCCGGGTGGAAATCGCCCGGGACGAGGACTTCACCGATGTTGTAGCCAGCAGTGAGTGGAGCAAAAAGGAATCCGCCACTTCCAGCCGCGCTCTCAGGCCCGGCGACTATTTCTGGCGGGTCGTTACCGAGGCCGGCGGCACATCGGTAGCCACCAGCGACACCCGCAGGCTGACCGTCAACGGCACCCTGCCGCCGGTGCGGGTGATCAGCGCCAATTACGTTGACCGTCAGGTCCGCCTTTTCTGGGAAAGCATCGACGAAGCCTCCGGCTACCTGCTGCAACTGTCCGAGGACCCTTCCTTCGAGGAGGTGATCAAGGAGGCCACCGTGGATGACACCACAGCGGCCTTGCGCCTGATTCCCGGAAGAAGGTATTTTGTGCGCCTGCGGGCAGTCTCCGAAGGTCCATTAGCGGGCCGGTGGGGCCCTGGCCGAGAATTATATGTAGAATAACGGTACTGTCTGGCAGTGCCAGAATTCACCACGTACCACAGCAGGGCCCATGACGAGGGATTGGTTTTCCACCAGACATTCAGCCTGGACACTGGCCCTCCCTCTCGCCGGCATCCTCCTGTTGCTCCAGTTCGTCACCCTCCCCCAGCGGCTCGATAACTGGCTGTATGACACACTGATCACCACCTTTCCGCCGGACGCCTCCGACGATGTGGTGGTCGTGGCCATCGATGAGGACAGCCTGGCCGCGATCGGCCCCTGGCCCTGGCCACGGTCGGTACACGCCACGCTGATCCGCAACCTGACAGCAGCGGGTGTTGAGCGGATCGTACTGGATATACTCCTGTCGGAGCCGACCACCGATGACCGGGAACTGGCCGGGGCCATGCGCCAGCACGGCCAGGTGGTGATCCCGCTGTACATTGCCCCCGGCAGCCAGACAGATCTCTTCCGGGAACAGCGACCCCCGCCCACCCTGGCCAACGCCGCCTTTGCCCTTGGCCACGCCCATGTGGAACTGGACACAGACGGCATCGCCAGGGGGCTGTACCTCTATAGTGGCCTGGGCAATGAACTCTGGCCGGCAATAGCGGAAGCCGCCAGCAGACAGCAACCGACCATCGAGCCCCGAACCATCACCGGCCTGGATGCGCCGGCCTATGTCAACGTACGGCAGGAATTCCGCCGTGTGCCCCTGGCCGGCCGCAGCGGCGCCTTCACCACCCTGTCCTACAGCGACCTGCTGACCAATGCACCGCCGCGGTGGCTGGAAGGCAAGACGGTGCTTGTCGGCGCCACCGCCGCCGGCTTCGGCGACGTACTGCCCACTCCCTTCTCGGGGCTGGCCAAACCCATGGCGGGTGTCGAATTCCACGCCAACGCACTGACCGCCATCGAGCGCCAGGAGCTGATCCGGGTGGCTCCCCCATGGTGGTCCGCCGGGCTGGCCCTGATCACTGGCCTGCTGGTGGTCCTGGTGTTGCCGCGGCTGCGCCCCCGTGGCACCTTTGTCTTCTCCTGCCTGCTGTTTGTACTGATTCTGGCCGGCTCGGTGGCAACCCTGCTGGGGCTGAACCTCTGGCTGCCGGTGGCCAGCGCCCTGCTGGTACCGGTGCTGGCCTTTCCGCTCTGGAGTGCCCGGCGCGTGTCTCTGGCCAACCGCTTCCTGAACCAGCAGATCGATCAGCTGGAACGGGGCAACCTGTTACACCTGCCGCCACTGTGGAGCCGCACCCCTCAGCAGATCCTGACCAACCTTCGCTCCCTGCTGAGCCCCGAAGGCTGGTTGCTGATGGAGGATGACAGGGTGCTCGAGCAACACAGGCTGCCCGCTGACAGCGAGGATCTGTGGCCCCGCACCCCTGGCGACTGGCAACACGACCAGGACGTGAGCCGGGTCACACTGACCCGGGGCGACAATCGCTACCGGCTGGCCCTGCGACTGCCATCCGGTCTGGCCGGGGCCGCTGCCGAGCGCTACCTGGCGCGGCTGGCGCTGCAGCCGCCCAGTCACCAGCCGGTGGCCGTGGTGCGGGAAAACCTCTCCACACGGATCGGCCGGGCCCAACAGGCAACCCGCAAGCTCAACCATATCCAGAGCTTTATCTGGCGCAGTTTCGAGCACATGCCCGACGGTATCATCGTGGCGGACCCTCTGGGGCTGATCCTCTTCGCCAATGGTCATGTGCCCCGCTGGTTCAACGAGCCCCAGCCCAGCCTGCAGGGCATGTCGCTGGCGGCCCTGCTGCAGGGCCACGACCCCCGCTCGCCCGGCTGGGCCGAGACCCTGGCCGATACCCTGACCCAGCAACAGAGCCGGACGGTGGATCTGCGCCTGCACGGGCGTGACTTCCTGATTCATTTTGCCCCCTTCCTGCTGCCGGACAGCAACCAGAACGGCATTATCGCCAATATTTCAGATATATCGGAGCTGCGGGAACAACAGCGTCAGCACCGGGAGGCGATCGACTTCATCTCCCATGACGTGCGCTCACCGCTGGTTTCACAGCTGGCACTGATCGAACAGCTCAAGCGGCGCCCCGGAGAGGTACAGGCAAGCCAGCTGGACCAGCTGCGTAAGCTCGCCCGGCGCAGCTATCATCTGGCGGAGGAATTCGTTCAGCTTGCCCGTGCCGAACAGCTGACGGAAACCCGTTTCTACGACTGCGAGTTTCTCGCCATTGTCGAGAATGCCCGCGACAGCGTCAGTGAGCAGGCGCTGGAAAAGAACATCAAGCTGGTGCTGCTGGGCAACGACGATCTCTGGTTAAGGGGTAATGCCGAATTGCTGGAGCGGGCGGTCATCAACCTGCTGACCAACGCGGTGCAATACTCGGAGCCGGGTACGACCGTCACCATGCAGGTGTTCCGGGCCGGCCACCAGGCCTGTCTGACCGTGACCGATGAAGGGCCGGGCATTGCCACGTCAGAGCTGCCAGCGCTCTTTGACCGTTTTCAGCGTCAGAAAAGCAGTGAACTGGCCGGCAAGCACGGGGTTGGCCTGGGGCTGTCGTTCGTCAGCGTGGTGGTAGAAAAACACAAGGGCGAAATCAATGTGGAATCGAGAGAGGGAGAGGGCTCGGCCTTCACCCTGAAACTGCCGGTCGCCACCCACAGCGAGGAAGGCTGACGGCAGCGGGGCTCACAGAGAGCGGGAAACGGGCGTGCTGGGTGCGCTGGTCAGGCCACTGCTGTCGACGGTCTGGACAGCGAAATACCAGGTGCCGGTGCCCAGACCGTCCACGTCATACCGGCAGTCCGGCGATTTGCAGTCGACCCGGGCCTGACGGTCCAGTTCTTTGGCGTCACGGCCGTAGAGCACGACATAACCCTGGATGTCGGTGGAACTGAGCTGTTCCCCGTTAATGCGGTAACCGGGCGCGACCCAGCTCAGCGAGACCGAGCCGTGGGCTGTCTGAAAGGTTTCAATACCGTCATTGCCATTGCCGGGATCCACGCCGGCATGGGTTTCGCCGGAGCCGGAATCGTCACCAACACAGCCGGCCAGCAGGACGGTACTCACGACCACAGCAAGTAAGGCCCGTGAATACCCGACAGTGCCAGATAGCATGTGACTACTCCTGCGACTGATCAATTTTTGAAAATTTTACAAAATCGCGGGGGGAGACTTTGTGCGCAAGGTCTTCTTTTTGCGCAAAAACTATCAGAAAGGGAGTTGATCTGGTGATAACGGGTGACAACGTGCAATCCGTCGGACGCTCTGAGCGACAACGTCGGGCACGAATCCAGTCACGAAACAGGAAAGAGAAAGGTAATGGTGGGTGGTGCAGGGATCGAACCTGCGACCCTCGCCTTGTAAGGGCGATGCTCTCCCAGCTGAGCTAACCACCCGGGAAGGAAAATGGCGGAGCGGACGGGACTCGAACCCGCGACCCCCGGCGTGACAGGCCGGTATTCTAACCAACTGAACTACCGCTCCGCATCGATTCAGCCTTGCTGAACCCGAATACTGTTTTGAAAGTGGTGGGTGGTGCAGGGATCGAACCTGCGACCCTCGCCTTGTAAGGGCGATGCTC
>JBMCIH010000223.1:0-4894 GCA_048617055.1 Marinobacter sp.
GGCCCCCCGGCGGCCAGGGGACCGGCCGGGGGTGCTGCCGCCGCTGGCCGTCATCCAGAATCAGCCTGACCTGGTCCTGCTGCTCCGTGGCGCGGGGGATCTGCGGGCCGGGGGGGCGTTGCTGGGTGGGCACCCATTGCAGTGAAGGGGCCAGCACCAGTTCGCCATAGCGGGCCAGATTCCACGTGTCAGTGACCACCAGCGGCGCGCGGATGTTAACCAGCATGCCTTCGAGGGACTCGCGGTGATGCGCTTTATTCCAGGTCCGGCTTCCGGGGTCGAAAGCTGCGGGTTCCGGCAGCCCGGGCGAGCCACATACGGTGACCGCGTTCACCTCACTGAGGGAGGTCAGGCCGTAGTATTCTCCGGCCCTGCCCTCTACCCTTACCCGGTCGCCGGGCTCGCCCGCATGGGCGCTGGTATGGATGAACAGGCCTTCCGAGGTAGCCGGGTTATCGTCCTGCTCCGGCCGCATCTGCTGGAGGTAGAAGCCTTGGAAGCCGCCTGATGCGCGCACGTCCAGGGTCATAACTCCTTCGACGCTGACGCGCTGACCGGCCAGAGGGGTTTTGGTGCCTGCCCCCTGAACGGACGACACCGGCGTATGGCTGTCGCCGCAGTCTGATGCCCAGACCGGTGTGGTCAGGGACAGCAGAGTCAGGGTGGCAAGCGGTTTCAGCATGGGCCTTTATCGGCTGTAACCCGGGGGGGAGAAGTGATATCAGGTCAGTTGGTCCCGGTGACGGTGTCGGCCTGGGCTGCCGTTCTGGTACTGCGGTCGCCGGTTTTCAGCCACGCCGGCAGGGCATCGGCGTTGACCAGTTCCAGCTGACGGCCGGGAATGTCGTCACTACGCCCTCCTGACGGCAGCCCCATCATGGGGAGCAGCCAGGGGGCCATGGCTTCGCGGCAGCGGATCTCCAGAGGGCCCTCCTCAATGCCGTAATCGGCACAGACCAGGCGGCGGCTGGCGGCGTCCAGGCCGCTCGCCGGCTGGACCTTGAGGCTGATCATCCGGTTCCAGCGCTCGTCATGTTCCTCACGGTGGCGGGACTTGTCCCGGGCCACCTGGATCTTGCCGGTAAAGCGGCTGAGGCGGAAGTCGTCGAAGGCAACCCGGCGATCGCTCCAGGCACGGACATGCCAGCCCTGGCCGGTCATGATCAGTGTGTGGGGCTCCAGCACCAGCGCCTCGCCGTCCGGGTGCTCCAGGCTCAGGTAGTGGGTTTGCAGCTTGCGTTTCTGACGACAGGCCGTGACCACCGCGCGGGTGACTTCCGGGCTGGCCTGGCGGCAGGGGGCCCGTACCACGTGACTGTCAGGCAGCCCGATATCGAGGTTTTCGAAGCAATTGCTCAGGGACTGGTGACGACAGGCCAGTTCCAGATATTCTTCAGGCTGTCCCCGGGTTACTACGGGCTGGAAATCCGGAGCGGGGATGTAGCCTTTGAGATGCCTGTCGTATACCAGGTTGCCGGGTGCCAGTTCCCGCAGATAGGTGTTGATGTCCTTTGAGGCCTGCTGACGGCCAATGCCAAAGCCGTGGCAGATGTGATTGGTGGTAAGGCGACCTTCCCAGAGGGCAACGATTTCTATCAGGCGGTAACGCAGCAGCAAATCCCAGCGAATGGGCCATTCCGTTTTTTTCATAATGTCGGGCTCTTGGTGATGGCTAACAGAGGTCTGGTCGACAGCGACCGATCCATGATCACCCGAATGATGTTAGCAGCATTACGGTAGGTCAGTGTGTTACGGCCGATTAATGTAAAATCTTGTAAAACTCAGTCGCGACGCGACTTCCAGCGGTGTTTTTAGTGATGAATCGGCGCCGTTTCGGCAAGTGCGTAATGGCGGTTTACCCCGGCAGGATGCTTAAATGAAGTTTGCTGTCTTTTAGCCGGCTGAGCTTCTTTTGCAGCGGGGACCCTGGGCCCTTGCGCACCTTTTCCGGAGATATCCTGATGACCCAGATGGTGGCGTCGCTATCGGCGCTGATCATTAGTATTGTCCTGCTGGTCAGCGGCAACGCTTTTCTGACCACACTGCTGGGTATCCGGCTGAGCATGGAAGCGGTGGAGCCATCGGTTATCGGCTGGGTGCTGGTGTGTTATTCGGTCGGCTTTGTGCTCGGCACCCTGTATGTACAGCGCATTATCGCGCGGGTGGGCCACATCCGGGCCTTTGCTGTGTTCGCGGCGCTGGCGGCGGTTACCTCGCTGGTCTATCCCCTGTCGGTCACTATGGTGCTCTGGGCACTGCTGCGGGGATTGTCCGGCTTCAGTATTGCCGGAGTGCTGGTGGTTATCGAGAGCTGGTTCAGCAGCCGGGCCACCAATACCAATCGCGGTGCCCTGTTCGCGGTCTACCAGATCGTGTTCTACATTGCCGCCGCCGGTGGCCAGCTGGTGGTCAACCTGGGTGACCCCACCAGCTTCATGCCCTTTACGCTGGCGGCCATCCTGCTCACCCTGGCGCTGATTCCCCTGAGTCTGACCCGCATGGAGGCACCGCCCATTGAGACGGCCGAGCGCATGTCGTTTTTCACACTGGCCCGGGAGTCGTTCACCGGGGTTGCCGGCGCGCTGGTCTGCGGGGTGCTGATTGGCGGGTTCTATGCCCTGGGACCGGTGTATGCGACCATGGCGGGTCTGGATGTAACCCGCACCTCCTTCTTCATGGCGGCGGCCATTGTCGCGGCCATGGTTCTGGCCTGGCCGCTGGGGCGCCTGTGCGACCGCTTCGACCGGCGCCGGGTCCTGCTGCTGGTGACCCTGGGTGCGGCGGCAACCGCCGTGGCGGTGGCGCTTACCGGAAGTGGCAACCTGGTGCTGCTGATGGCGCTGGTGGGCACGTTTACGGGCCTCTCCGCCATGCTTTATCCCATTGCCGTGGCCATTGCCAATGACCGCATGGAAACCCACCGGATCGTGGCTGCCAGCGCCACCCTGCTGCTCAGCTATGGTATCGGCAGCGTCATCGGGCCCGTGGTGATGGCGGAGCTGATGAGCATCCTCGGGCCTTCAGGGCTATTCTGGGGAAGTGCGGGCTTTCTGGCGATGCTGGCAGTAGCCACCAGCTACCGGATCAGCCATACCGCAGACGTACCCGTGGAAGCCCAGGAACACTTTGTTGCCGCCATGCCCGAGGCTTCTCCGGTACTGGCGGAAATCGACCCCCGGAACGAGGAGTTTCACGCCTCGCCGGAAGCGGAAGCCAGAGAAGAGCTCCGGGCCTCCGCCTGACGTTGCAGGATACATATTGACCTGACGCAAATCTGATCAATGTGTAACTTGTGTTCGTCTCAATGATTAGCTTACTATTACTGAAACTTCAGTAACAGGACAAAGACATGGATCCGCAAACGCTCCGAGACCAGTTTCCGTTCGCTGTCGCACGGGTAACCCGGCGTTGGCGCAAGCTACTGGACGAACGCCTCAAGGATCTGGGGGTCACACAGGCCCGCTGGTCCACCATGGTCTATCTTCAGCGTGGTGGCGAGGGGCTTACACAGCGGGAACTCGCCCATCTGATGGCCATCGAGAACCCGACCCTGGTACGCCTGCTGGACAGTCTGGAAGAACAGGGGCTGATCGAACGGCGGCCTTGCAAGCGGGACCGTCGCGCCCGCCGCCTGTATCTGACCGCTGCCGGCGAGCGTTTCATGAACGACCTTAACGAGCGTGGCAACATCCTTCGGGACGAGATGCTCAAGGGCATTGATGACAAGGACCTGGAGGTGGCCCTGAGTGTGTTCCACCGAGTGATGGATAACGCCGCCGAACTCAAGAAGTAACGGGCGCAAGCCCTGACGGGTGCCTTGGCCCGGCCAGTGACGGTTGAGTTTCTGCGCCCGGATCGTTATGCTTGCCCCTCCTTCAGGGGAGTAGTCTCCGCAACACGCAACCGTTGCGGGTGATGGTCAACATGATCGGAGCTCATCTCCGTGGCCATCACGTTCCGTACCGGCCTGCCGTCAGGGCAGCGCAGGTGGAACTGACAAGACCTGGGGAACGGTCACTTCCGTAGGCGGAGGGTGACGGTTCCTCCTGTCTTGGTACTCCGCCTGGGAACCTCAACATCCATGGATGCTTTCCTCGCTTCGACACTGTCTGTCTTTGTTGCCGAGATCGGCGACAAGACCCAGCTCCTGTCGCTCTTCCTGGTCAGTCGCTTCCATCGCCGTGGCCCGGTCATTCTGGGCATTCTGGTCGCCACCCTGGTTAATCATGCCCTGTCTGCGGTGCTGGGGGCCTGGGTCGCCAGCTGGCTGCCTCAGACCTGGGTGCCCTGGGTGGTGGCTGGCAGCTTCGTGGCCATTGCCCTGTGGCTGCTGTTTCCGGACAAGGACGACAGCGAGGAGTCACAGCTGCTGGGTCTGGGTGCTTTTGCAGCCACCACGGCAATGTTTTTTCTGGCGGAGATCGGCGACAAGACCCAGATCGCAACGGTGGTGCTGGCGGCCCGGTATGATGCAGCCATCTTCTGGGTGATCGTGGGCACGACCATTGGTATGCTGTTGGCCAACGTGCCGGTGATACTGGCCGGAAAATGGCTAATGGAACGTTTGCCCCTTGCCACGGCCAGAATCGGCGCCTGTATCCTGTTCGTGGCACTGGCGGTGATTACAGTGGTGGCAGCCTTTAACGGGCTCTGAAGCCGCGCCGGCGACGGCTGTGGAACTCCGGATCGGCCGGAGTATCTAATACGTATTGAGACTTAACAGGTCGGCGCAGGCGGACCGCGGAATCTATCGGGAACACCAGAATGGTTAGAGCCAGACGCTTTGGTTTTGGAACAGTGGTCACCGGGCTGCTACTAGGGTCCTGTACCGGATTGCTTTCTGCCAACCAGGCAGTTGAGTCCCGCCAGGCGGGGGGCGGATCGGCGGTCGAAA
>JBMCIH010000224.1:0-4894 GCA_048617055.1 Marinobacter sp.
TGTTTGGCCATGAAAAAGGCGCTTTCACCGGCGCCATTACCGCCCGGGTTGGCCGCTTCGAGCTGGCCGAGGGCGGCACCCTGTTTCTCGACGAGATCGGCGACATGCCGCTCAACATGCAGGTGAAGATACTGCGGGTGCTGCAGGAACGAACCTTCGAGCGCGTCGGCAGTAACCGGACCCAGAGCGCCGATGTGCGCATCATTGCCGCCACCCACAAAAACCTCGAGGAAATGATCGAGAAAGGGGAGTTCCGCGAAGACCTCTACTACCGGCTTAACGTCTTCCCCATCGAGATGCCGCCGCTGCGGGAGCGGGTGGAGGACATTCCGCTGCTGATCAACGAGCTGATCGCCCGCATGGAGAAGGAAAAGCGGGGTTCTCTGCGGCTCAACTCCGCGGCTATCCTGAGCCTGTGCCGCCATGACTGGCCCGGCAATGTGCGTGAGCTGGCCAATCTGATGGAGCGGCTGGCGATCATGCATCCCTATGGCGTGATTGGGGTGCAGGAGTTGCCAAAGAAGTTCCGCTATGTGGACGACTACGACGAGGACGAGGCCCTGCATGGGGACCACCCGCCTTCGACAGGCATGCCCGGGCTGGTGGGGCTGGATGCACCGGCCCTGCTTCCGGTGAACGGCATCGACCTGAAAGACTACCTGTCAAACCTGGAGAAGCAGCTGATCCAGCAGGCCCTGGACGAAGCCAACGGTGTGGTGGCACGGGCTGCCGAGAAGCTCTGTATCCGTCGCACCACCCTGGTGGAGAAGGTTCGCAAGTACGGCCTGCGGGAAGGGGAGGACAGCTGACGGTTTTCCGTCACAGTCCGGCTCCTGTTTTGCGGCATGCTCCTTTTGAGCGCGAAAGTTCGTTGTAAATAAAGAAGAAAATGTACCTGGCACGACTCATGCTTTTAGGCTTCTGAATCATTAAATTATGGTCAGGGGGAAGTATGAGACAGACCCAGACGGCAATGCCGGGCTCCCGTTCCGGGAGGTTTGGCGCCACAGGCGCAACCGATGCGGCGGCCGATGCCAATGACAAGGTAACCGCTCTGTTTCCGTCGCAGGACAAGGGCGCTGCGGTGGACACCGCTCTGGATCTGTTCAATCAGATGTCGCGGCAGATCACCGACTCCTACCGGACCCTTGAATCCCGTGTCAACCAGCTCTCGGGGGAGCTGACGGCGGAAACCCGCCAGCGCCAGCGTGAACTGGAAGAAAAGGAGCGCCTGGCGGACCGCCTCTCGACCCTGCTGTCGGCGCTGCCCGCCGGCGTTGTGGTGCTTGACAGCCAGGGGGCTGTGGCCCAGTGCAATCCGGCGGCGGTCAGCCTGCTGGGCGAGCCCCTGGAAGGGGAACCCTGGGTCAGCGTGATCCAGCGCTGTTTCGCCCCCCGCCGGGATGACGGTCACGAGGTCTCCCTCCGGGACGGCCGCCGTGTCAGTATCGAAATCCGTACCATGGAAAATGAACCGGGCCAGCTGATCCTGCTCACCGACCTTACCGAAACCCGTCAGCTACAGGCTCAACTGGCCCATGCTCAGCGGTTGTCCGCCATGGGCCGGATGGTGGCGTCGCTGGCCCACCAGATCCGCACCCCGCTGTCAGCGGCCATCCTCTACGGCGGGCATCTGTCCCAGCCGGAACTGGACGAAGAGCTGCGCCAGCGTTGCGCCAGCCGGCTGATGTCGCGCCTGACCCATCTGGAGTCCCAGGTGCGGGACATGCTCACCTTCGCCCGCGGCGAAACCCGGCTGGCGGAAGCCCTGTCCTCGGACCAGGTGGAAGCGGGGCTGCGCGGGGCCATTGACGGCCTGAACCTGACCGACCGCCAGAAAGTGACCCTCAGCGCGCGGGGCCCCCAGGTACCCCTGATGTGCAATCAGGAGGCGCTGGTGGGGGCCTGCATGAACCTGATCAACAACAGTCTCGAGGCCGGCGCCACACAGGTGGCAGTCAGCCTCAACGGTGACCGGGACGAACTGGTGATTGCGGTCACCGACGATGGCCCCGGCTTCCCTGCGGGCAAGGCCGAGCAGCTGATGGAGGCTTTCTATACCACCAAGTCCCACGGTACCGGTCTGGGCCTGGCGGTGGTCAAGGCGGTGGTCAAGGCCCACAACGGCCAGTTCCTGATGGCTCCCATGCCCGGTGGCGGCGCCTGTGCGTCGGTGCAACTGCCGGCTTCCCGGGGCAACGCCGCCGCCCGCAAACCGAACCCAGCAACCTGACACCAAGGAACGTCGGAGGACATCATGGCCCGACCCCAGATTCTTATTGTTGAAGACGATCACGACCTGCGCGAGGCGCTGGTAACTACCCTGGAGCTTGCCCGTTTCCGGGTGCGGGAGGCAGCGACCGGGGAGAAAGCCCTGGAAGAGCTGGCCCGGGCGCCGGTGGACATGGTGGTCAGCGACGTCAATATGCCCGGTATGTCAGGGCATGAACTGCTGGCGGAGGTGCTGAAACGGCATCCCGGCCTGCCGATGATGCTGATCACCGCCTATGGCCAGATCAGCGACGCGGTCAACGCCATGCAGACCGGTGCCATCGACTACCTGGTCAAGCCGTTTGAGCCTCAGGTGCTGGTGGAGGCAGTGGACAAGGTGGTGGGGGCCAGTGTCAGCCGTCGCCGCAGCAGCGACGAGCCGGTGGCGGAGGACCCCATCAGCAAGCGCCTGTTCCAGCTGGCCAGAAAGGTGGCAGTCAGCGATTCCACGGTGATGATCTCCGGCGAAAGCGGTACCGGCAAGGAAGTGCTGGCCCGCTTTATCCACCAGAATTCCGGTCGCAGCGACCAGCCCTTTGTGGCCATCAACTGTGCGGCCATTCCCGAAAACATGCTCGAAGCCATCCTGTTCGGCCACGAAAAGGGAGCCTTTACCGGTGCCCATGCTTCCATGCCCGGCAAGTTCGAGCAGGCCAATGGCGGTACCATTCTGCTGGACGAGATTTCCGAAATGGATCTGGGTCTTCAGTCCAAGCTGTTGCGGGTACTCCAGGAAAGGGAAGTGGAACGGGTTGGCGGGCGACGTACCATCAATCTGGATGTGCGGGTGCTGGCAACCACCAACCGCGACCTGGCGGAGTATGTCCGCGAGGGCAGGTTCCGGGAAGATCTCTATTACCGCCTGAGTGTGCTCCCTATGCACTGGCACCCGTTGCGGGACCGTCCGAGGGATATTCTGCCCCTGGCCGAACACCTGCTGCGTCAGCACAGCCGTAAAATGAAACTCACCGGCATCCTGCTGGGAGATGGCGCCCGTCAGGCCCTGCAGGCTCACCAGTGGCCGGGAAACGTCCGCGAGCTGGACAATGCCATCCAGCGAGCCCTGGTGCTGCATCAGGGGCCCGAAATCCAGGCGGAGGACCTGTGCCTGGATATGGGCATCACCGGCCTTGCGAGTGCATCGTCGGTACCGGCGGCCGTGCCCCGGCCGGTGGAGACCCTGACGGAGGCGCCAATGGCCCGCCAGGCCGAGGAAGCTACTGCCGGTCTGTCGCCGTCAGAAGACGAAACCGCTTCGCTGGGGGACGAAATCCGGCGCCGGGAGTTCCGTATCATCATCGACACGCTCCGCCGTGAGCGGGGCCGCCGTAACCGGGCCGCCGAACAGCTGGGCATCAGCCCTCGCACACTGCGCTACAAGCTGGCCCAGATGCGCGACTTCGGCATCGACCTGGATGCGGAACTGGCGGTGGCTGGTTGAGATTACTCTCCCGCCGATGCGCAAAACCAGAAAAGACAGGGTTGGCCACGGCCCTTCGACAAGCTCAGGGTGAGCGTAGAAGACGAAAAATATGAGCACGAAGATGGGCCGTGACCAGAGGCTGAATATTTCCTGGATGCCTGGGTTCGGACAGGAACCTCCATGATAGGGGCCGTTATTAATGGCCCTTTTTTCGTGCCAGACCGTGTAAGTTCCTGGTTTGATCTGGTTTCGCTTTTGTTCCATGCTCCTCCGCTCACCCTGAGCCTGTCGAAGGGCGCTCACCCTGAGCCTGTCGAAGGGCGCTCACCCTGAGCCTGTCGAAGGGCCGTGGCCAATCCGGTTTTATCCTTCCTCTTCGCGTCCCTCCCCAGATTTCACAGCCAAAACAACACCCTCCATCCCCGTCAAAAAGCCGGCGTGGTATCCCTGGAGGTTTCTTTCCGGACATTTAACCCACTGTAATGTAAAGATTAAAATAAATTGGCGCCCTGTTTGCATAGGCTGGTCCCGAGTGTATTGGAACAAGCCCCGGGACAAGCCCCGGGATCGGGAGACAGGTTATGGTTCAGCGTGCCGATATCAATAATGTGCTGACAGAGATGCGCAATCTGCGTGCCCAGATGATGCAGAACCAGCAGGCGCAGAATGACCTGGCCATTCGCGGCCAGGTGGACAAGCCGGCGGGTCCGGAGAAAGTCCGGGAGACACCGGGCTTTGGCGATATGCTCAACCAGGCCGTGGACAAGGTCAACAACCTGCAGAGTACGACAAGCGAACTGCGAACTGCCTACGAACAGGGCGATCCCAACGTGGACATTACCCGCGTCATGGTGGCGTCCCAGAAAGCGTCCGTTTCCTTCGATGCGCTGTCACAGGTTCGCAACCGGGTGGTGCAGGCCTATGAAGACATCATGAACATGCCCATCTAACGCCGGTTAAACGAGTTTTCAGCGGAGCAAATCCATGGCCAGTGTACCAGCAGAAGCCACCTCCACCGACCTGTCCACCACCGGTGCAGACGCAGACAACGAAAGTCGCAGCGATCTGCTGTTCGGCTTCAACCGCCTGACCCTGTTACGGCAGATCGGCCTGATGGTAGGTCTGGCGGCCAGCGTTGCCCTGGGGGTGGCGGTGGTGTTGTGGGCCCAGGAGCCCAATTACCAGCCGGTGCTGGGGGAC
>JBMCIH010000225.1:0-4884 GCA_048617055.1 Marinobacter sp.
GACATTGGCTACCGAGGCTTCCACGTAACGGGCATCGTCGGCGGTAAGCTCAAGCTTCATGCCCGCTGGCTCCAGCACCGCCTGGTTGATGTCCTCCACTTCCTCCAGCATCGCCCGCTTGATATCGATCACGTTGGAGCCACTCTCACGACGCACCTGCAGGCCCAGGGTCTCGCGGCCGTTGACAATGGAGCGCTCATTGACCCGGGACTGGCCCTGGCGCACCTGGGCCACATCCCCCAGGCGGATCACACTGTCGCCCCGGCGTTCCACCACCAGGGCCTCCAGGGCCTCCGTGTCATCAAACCGGCCCACGGTGCGCAGCAGGTAACGGCGCTTGCCGGACTCGATCTCACCCCCGGAAACATCCTGGTTGCGGCTGGTCACGGCATCACGGACATCCAGCAGGGTAAGCCCCCGCTGGGACAGGGCGGAATCATCCACCCGTATCTGCATCTGGCGGCTGGCACCGCCGCCAACGGTGACCTCCGACACCCCTTGCACACTCTCCATGCGCGGACGGACCCGGTCCTCGACAAAATCACGCATGAGCATGATGTCCAGCTCCCGCGGGTTGTCGGGCAGGGTGGAGACCCGGAAGTACATGAACGCATTGGCGGAGAAAGACGCCGCCACGATGCGGGGCTCGTCCACGTTACGTGGATAGTCCGACACCTGGCTGAGGGCGTTGTTCACCTGGATCAGCGTCTCAGTAATGTCGACGCCGAAGGGAAACTCCAGCTCGATCTCGGCACTGCCGCTGGAAGCCGTGGCCACCATGCGGCTGAGGTTGGGGACGTTGCGCAGGAAACGCTCCTGCTCGATGAGGATTTCCTTCTCGATATCCTGGGGCGTGGCGCCGGGCCAGCTGGTCTCTACGGTAACGGTGCGGGTCTCCAGGTCCGGGATCATCTGCACCGGAATACGCAGGGCCGCAGCTGCACCGAGAATGGCAACGATGAGGGTGACCACGGTCACCAGCGTGCCATGGCGTATGACCGCTGCGAACATCAGCGGGCCTCCCGCTCGGAAATCCGCACGGTCATGTCCTCTTCCAGTGCCTCGTTACCGCGGGTCACCACCTGCTGGCCGGCGTCCAGGCCGTCCAGGATTTCCACCCGATCCCGGAACCCTGAACCGGTCTCCACCCGCTTTTCGGTAACGGTATAGCGCTCATCTTCCTCCGCGGGCTCCGCGATCCATACCGTTACCCGCCCATCCGGGTGGCGGTTGATGGCATCCCTGGGCACGGTCAGGCCCTGCGAACCGGTGCTGACCCGAAGCAAGGCCTGCACGGACATGCCGGGCATCAGCGGCACTTCATCGGGCGCGGTCGCACGCAGCAGAAAGGTCCGTGATGCGGGGTCGGTTACCGGCACCCGGAAGGCCACGCCCAGTGCAACCGGGTTATCCCCGGCGGGGCCCGAGACCAGCAGCAGTTCGGTGTCATCGTTCAGTTTCGGGAAATAACGCTGGGCCACCTGGAAGTCGAGGCGCAGGTTCTCCAGATCTACCAGGGTCATCAGTTCATCGCCAGGGGTCACCCATTCCCCCAGGTCAGCACTGCGGCTACTGACCACACCGTCAAACGGGGCCCTGATGCGATGCCGGTCCAGTGCCGTGCGATGCCGGCTGACCTCTGCCTGTGACCGGGCCAGCGCCGCCTCGGCAATGGCCACGGCCGATTCCCGGGCCCGGATCTCGGTAGCGGCGATATTCCGGCCCGCCCCCACGGACTCGGCTTCGGACAGGCGCCGGCGGGCCTCCGACAGGTCGGCTTCTGCCGCCTGCGCCTGGGCCCGGGCACTGGCCAGCTCGTGGCGGGCCTGCTCGTCATCCAGGGTGACCAGCTCATCCCCCTGCCTGACGGTATCCCCCACGTCCGCACGGGTGTTCTCTACCAGTCCCGCCACCGGGGTGGACAGGCCCGAGACCCGGAGGGCATTGACCGTACCGTTCAGGCGGGTTTCCTCGAATACGGGCCGGCGCTCCACCTCGGCCAGTTGCACGCCGGGGGTCTGCTGGGCCTGCGCGGCCATGGACACCAGTGCCCACAGCAAGAGGCCGGAGCCTGAGCGGAGAAACCGTCTGTTGGCGCCAATACGCTGCATGGGGCGTCCTCTCGTAGCTACTGTATCCATTCTTCTGGTTCGGCCTGCTGAGGGGCCGGTGCTCGCCTGGGTATGCCCGATGCTGCCACAACCAGACCCATAAAGGGAGTTTCTACGGCACCCGCGCGCTTCAGACCTGCATTCTTCTGCTACAGTAAACAGGAGCCCATTCCATAGTGGACGATTTATAAGCCCGGCATCTGTCCGCGAATTAATAGACCTGTAGGGTTTGAGGCGGCATTTGTAATCCGCCGGGGCCTCAATCGGCCGATTTCGTGATAATCTTGGCGCACTTTAAAACAACCGTATAAAAAACCCCAAGCCAGCAGAACATGACCGCAGAAACCATCGAACAGCGGATTCAACGGGCCCAGTCCCTGCGCCTCAAACGTATGATCTGGGGGTTCGCCAACCACGGCTGCACCGCTCTTGCCGTGATCGGCCTGTATATGGGCGGATTTCTGCCGCTGGCGCCTGTGATGGTCTTCTTCGCCGGCAGCATCCTGATCGGCACGGTGCTGGTGCTCATACTGCAGTTCGGCATCAACCTGCGGTTCCGTGACCCGAGCATGACCATGGCTCAGCTTATCCTGCCGGCCATACCCTCGCTGTATGTCATGTACTTTGTCGCCCTGCCCCAGGGCCGGCTCCTGTTCCTGCTGCTGGCCACCGGCGGCCTCATGTTCGGCACCCTGGCCCTGAACCGCCGCCAGATGCTGACCATTGCGTGGCTGTTCTGGCTGGGCTATCTGATACTGGTGCTGCTTCTGGGATGGCGCGCTCCGGAGCGGATTTACTGGCCGCTGGAGGCGGTCACCCTGTTTGCCTATGCCTCGGTGCTGTCCATCGTGGCCTATCTGGGCAGTTTCATTTCCGAACTCCGCCACCAGCTCAGTGCCCGCAACCGGGAACTCAAGCATGCTAACCTGGAGCTGGCGGAGCTCGCCACCCGCGACCCCCTCACCAGCCTGCCCAATCGCCGCACCGTGATGGAACAGTTCGAACGGGAGGTGGCCCGCAGTGAACGGCAGACCCCCGGGCCCAGGGCCCTGGGTATCAGCGTGCTGGATATCGACCACTTCAAGCGCATCAACGACACCTTTGGCCATCAGGCCGGCGACGAGATTCTGCGCAAGGTCAGCCGCACCATTGAGGCCACCATACGCAAGGGCGACTATATCGGCCGGATTGGCGGTGAAGAGTTCCTGCTGATCTTTCCGGACACCTCACCGGAGCATGCCGTGCCGGCTGCCGAGCGTATTCGCCGGGCCGTGGAGGGGCTGCGCTTTGACGAGCTGCCGGAAGGCTACCGGGTCACCGTGTCGCAGGGGGTGGCCCTTCACCAGTCCGGCGAATCCCTGGAGTCCACGTTCAAGCGTGCTGATGAAGCCCTCTACCAGGCCAAGAACAGCGGCCGTAACCAGGTGCTGGCCGCCTGAACCCCGCTGCTGGACGCCGCGGGCGGAATGCCGGGGCACGGCTTCAGTCACCCAGCAGGTGATCCAGGGGCTGGCTGTAGCCCGGCGCAAAGACCTTCATGAAGTAGGCCACCTCCGGCAGGCGCTCCTGCTCCAGACGCTGGCGGATCTGCTGGGCTGCCGGCTCGAACTCCCGGTTACCCGCCTGGATTTCGGCCTCGCACTTGAGCAGGGCCGACAGACGATCGGCAGCCTTGACCAGTTCTGCCACTTCCGCCGGCCAGCGTGACTGCTGGATACAGGGGGCGAAGTCCTCTCTCAGGTCCTCCGGCAGGAGCGCCATCAGCTCGTCGGAGGCCTTGTGCTCGATATCCCTGAAAGCCTCCCGCATAACCGCCGAGTGGTATTTCACGGGAGTGGGCATGTCGCCGGTAATCACCTCGGTGGCGTCGTGGTACAGAGCCGCCGTAGCGACGGTTTCCGGGTTGAGCTGGCCTTCATAGTGGCGGTTGCGGATGACGGCCAGGGCGTGGGCGATGGTGGCCACCTCCCAGGAGTGGGTAGCGACATTCTCCTCAATGGCATTGCGCATCAGGCCCCAGCGGCGGATCCAGCGCAGGCGGCCTATGTAGGCAAAAAAGTGGCTAGGTCCCGGCAGGGTCATCTTGGCTCCAGTTCAAATTCCACAGTCACCGTATCTTCCTCGTCCTCACCCTGGCGGACTTCCGGGGCCCGGAGAAAGATCTGCCCCTCCGATACCTGGTACTCGTCAACCAGCAGGCGTTTCAGCGACTCCCCGCGCTGGGAAGCCAGGTTCTCCAGGGCGTCATCCGGCAGGGTCTCATCCTCTGCCAGGGTTTCCTCCAGCGCAGGCTGGTCGGTCGATTCCAGGGCCATCCCCCGGATCGACAGCACAATCTGCTCACGGAGCTCCAGCGCCCGGGCCACGGTCTCCAGCTTGGTATACTCCCCCATCTCGAGGGTGGTCTCACCGGCCAGGAAGTCGACGCCGCCGAGCTGCTCAGGACTGTAATTCTCCAGATCGACGATGGAACCCAGCAGACTGAACGGCGATGCCGCCGCCTTCACCAGGGTGTTGCGTATGGTGCGCATCATGACCGGCCCCAGGGTGAACTCGGGGTCACTCAGGTCGCCGCTGACCGGCACATCCAGGCGGACCTGGTTATCGTCGTCCCTGAGCAGCGCCAGCCCCAGCCGGACCGGGGCCGTAACGGCGGCATCGCTCTGTACACGATCCCCCAGTTCCAGACGGTTCAGTACCAGATCATTGGTGGCCTCCACCCGGGTGCCCCGGAACCGGTAGTGCCCGTTCCAGGAGAGTTTGCCGGAGTCGG
>JBMCIH010000226.1:0-4852 GCA_048617055.1 Marinobacter sp.
GCCCGGGTGTCGGTGATCGGTGGCAATCCGGATGGCCTCAATATCAACCTGGGCGTGGGCTCCACCCACCTCGAAGCCCTCAAGGAGGCGGTGCAGCAGCGTCATGCGGACCTGGGTATCGCCTTCGACGGCGACGGCGACCGGGTGCTGATGGTGGACAGGGATGGCGCCGAGGTGGACGGCGATGAGCTGATCTATATTATTGCTTCCCAGCGCAAACGGGCCGGCACCCTCCAGGGTGGGGTGGTTGGCACCCTGATGACCAACCTGGGGGTAGAGCTGGCCCTTCAGGACCAGGGCATTTCCTTCGAGCGGGCCAGGGTGGGCGACCGTTACGTGATGGAGCGCCTGCTGCAGCGCGGCTGGCTGCTGGGCGGCGAAGGATCCGGCCACCTGGTCATCCGTGACTGCACCACTACCGGCGATGGCATTGTCTCCGCCCTGCAGGTGCTGCTGGCCTGCTGGCGGGCTGACCGATCCCTGGGTGAACTGCGCCAGGGCATGACCAAGCTGCCCCAGACCATGGTGAACGTGCGGGTGGCCGAGCGCTTTGACCCCATGACGCGGACCGACATTGCCGAGGCGGTGCGCAAGGCGGAGGATCACCTTGGGGCTGCCGGTCGTATCCTGCTGCGGGCTTCCGGCACCGAGCCGCTGATCCGTGTGATGGCCGAAGGTGAGGATGCTGCGGTGATCGAACGGGTTGCCGCGGAGCTGGCAGAAGTGGTTGGCCAGTCCCGAGGATGAGCCTTTTGGACAGGCTCCCTTCGACAGGCTCCCTTCGACAGGCTCCCTTCGACAGGCTCAGGGTGAACGGGAGAACAAGGCAAACAGTTTCCCGCAACGGCAGGAAAATGGGGTCAGACCCAATTTTTCTTCGAAAAAAAAGGGTCAGACCCCCGGGCACAGGGCCGCAACTCCGCTCTTCCCCCCTTCGCGCGCTCACCCTGAGCCTGTCGAAGGGAGCCTGTCGAAGGGAGCCTGTCGAAGGGAGCCCGTCGAAGGGGGCTTGTCAAAGGGCGTTATATTCCGTGGCAAGAAACCCACTTGTACAGCTCAGGGTGCTGCTGTATAGTTCGCGCTCGTTTCTGGACAGGGCCGTGACGGAACGCCATGCGCAGACAGATCGTTGCAGCAAACTGGAAGATGAACGGCTCCACCGGGCTGGTTCAGCAACTGGTGCCGGCGGTGAGGGAGTCTGTGGCCTCGCTTGATAATGCCGTTGAGGTTGTTATTATGCCTCCCTCCCTGTACGTCAGCGGGGTGAAGGCGCAGCTTTCCGGTTCGGCGATTGCCCTGGGTGTGCAGAACGTGGCCCGCTGGCAAAGCGGCGCCTATACCGGCGAGATTTCTGCCGATATGGCGGCGGACGCCGGTTGCTCCTTTGCGCTGGTTGGTCACTCAGAGCGGCGGCAGCTGTTCGGTGAAACCGATGCCGAAGTGGCAGAGAAGGTTGTACGGGTGCTCGGGGCCGGGCTTCAGGCCATGGTCTGTGTTGGCGAAACGCTGGATGAGCGGAACGCCGGCCAGGCGGAAGCGGTTGTCTGCCGGCAGGTTGAGGCAGCGGTGGCCCAGGTGGATCCGGCCAGTGCCAGCCGGGTAGTCATTGCCTATGAGCCTGTCTGGGCTATTGGTACCGGTCAGACGGCGACGGCAGAAGATGCCCAGGCCATGCACCAGGCGCTGCGTGCAAAGCTGCTGACGCTGGGGTTGCCCGGCAATGACATGTCGGTGCTTTACGGCGGCAGCGTAAAACCGGATAATGCGGCCGCGTTGTTTGCAAAGCCGGACATTGACGGCGGGCTGATTGGCGGCGCCTCGCTGAAAGCCGAAGATTTTATCGCGATCTGTCAGGCAGCGGTTGCATAAGACCCGGCAGTATCACACAGGTATTGCAGCCCCGGTCGGGCTGTGAAAGATTGCAGAGAGCAGATATGGACTGGATGGAAACGCTGGTTGTCGTCGTGCACGTGGTGATTGCCGTGGCACTGGTGGGTCTGATTCTGATCCAGCAGGGCAAGGGTGCCGATGCAGGCGCGGCCTTCGGCGGCGGCGCCTCCCAGACGGTATTCGGCAGTCAGGGCAGCGGCAGCTTCCTGGTGCGGGTGACCAGCATTCTGGCTCTGGTATTCTTTATTACGAGTTTTTCGCTGGCGCTTTTCGCCAAGCAGCGTGCCGAAGTGGCGGGCGAAGCTGGTGTTCCCACGGTGGAACAGATCCAGCAGAGCCCCGACGAAAGGCAGGCTGAAGACGACGGGCAGCCCAGTCTCAGCGAAGAAGAAGAGAACGGAGATGGCGATGCCATTCCCGAGCTCGAATGAGTTTTTGCCGAAGTGGTGGAACTGGTAGACACGCTATCTTGAGGGGGTAGTGGCGTAAGCCGTGCCGGTTCGAGTCCGGCCTTCGGCACCATACACAGAAGCGGCTTGGTGTAGCCTTTACCCAAGCCGTTTTTTTTGCTCTTTCCTTGACCACGGTCGCCCCGGTCCTTATACTCCGGCGATTATTGGAGCTGCTTGGTGCGGGAGTTGTCCCTTGCCAGGCTGCGATGACAGGCCAGGTGTCTGTCGGCGGGCTGCCGGTTTGTGGCTGGTGATGTGTCCGCGATTACTTGCAACAAAAGGCCCCACAGGCAGGTAGTTCCGGAAGTTTCCGAGTCCGGGCTGTCTGAGCAGTCGGGGCTTTTTGATTAAGGGGCCTGGCGCGTCGGGCCCTGGTGCATTAAAAGGGCTGCCAGACAGCCCTTTTTTTGTTTTTGTGGCCTGAAAATCAGCGCCGCCGGTCAGGCTGGCGGATTACCACGGGAGTCGCATCGGACTTGTCTGCAAAACTGAACACACTTGAACAGATCCTTCGCCCGGTTGTGGAAGGGTTGGGGTATGAGTACTGGGGGGTTGAATTCCGCTCCCAGGGGCGGCACTCATTGCTGCGCCTGTATATTGATGACCAGGAAAACGGCATCAGCGTGGAGGACTGCGAAAAGGTCAGTCGCCAGGTCAGCGGTGTGATGGACGTGGAAGACCCCATCCAGAACGAATACACCCTGGAGGTGTCGTCGCCCGGTATGGATCGCCCCCTGTTCACCCTTGAGCAGTTCGAGGCATGGGCCGGGCATCAGGTGAATATCCGCTTGCGGATGGCGTTCGAGGGCCGGCGCAGGTTTCAGGGCATCCTGAAAGGAACCGAAGATGGCGATGTGGTGGTCGTGGTGGATGACCATGAATATCTGCTGCCATTCGAAAGTATTGATAAAGCCAACATTGTGCCGGTTTTCGAGTAAGGCCGGATGACCGCAAGTCTGAGAATTGTAAGGGCAGGGCATTTCAATGAGTAAAGAAATCCTGATGGTGGTTGAGGCCGTATCGAATGAAAAGGGCGTCGAGAAGGACGTCATTTTCGAAGCCATCGAGCTGGCACTGGCGACAGCCGCCAAAAAGCGGTTTGATGACGAGGAAGCCGACATCCGCGTTTCCATCGATCGTCGCACCGGCGAGTATGAGACCTTCCGCCGCTGGCTGGTGGTGGACAACGACGCGGTTCCCGCGCTGGGCACCGAGCTGACCCTCCAGGAAGCGGAACAGATCGACCCGAACCTCAAGCCCGGCGATATCCACGAAGAAAAGATCGAGTCCGAGAGCTTCGGGCGCATCGGCGCCCAGGCCGCCAAGCAGATTATTTTCCAGAAGGTGCGCGAAGCCGAGCGCATGCGCATTGTCGACAGCTATCGCGACCGGGTGGGTGAGCTGATTTCCGGCACCGTCAAGAAGGTGACCCGGGACAACGTCATAATTGACCTGGGCAATAACGCCGAAGCGCTGCTGCCCCGGGACCAGCTGATCCCGCGGGAGACCTTCCGCATGGGTGACCGGGTCCGCTCTTTGCTGCAGGACATCCGTACCGACCATCGCGGCCCCCAGCTGATGCTCAGCCGTACCGATCCGCAGATGCTGATCGAGCTGTTCCGCATCGAGGTGCCGGAAATCGCCGAGGAACTGATCGAAATCCGCGGCGCCGCCCGTGACCCCGGCTCCCGCGCCAAGATCGCCGTCAAGACCAATGACCGGCGGATTGATCCGGTGGGTGCCTGTGTGGGCATGCGGGGCTCCCGGGTTCAGGCGGTGTCCAACGAATTGGCCGGCGAGCGGGTGGATATCGTGCTGTGGGACGACAACCCCGCCCAGCTGGTGATCAACGCCATGGCACCGGCGGAAGTGGCTTCCATCGTGATGGATGAAGACAGCCACACCATGGACGTGGCCGTGGCGGAGGACAACCTGGCCCAGGCCATCGGCCGCAACGGCCAGAACGTCCGCCTGGCCAGTGAGCTCACCGGCTGGACCCTGAACGTAATGACCGAAGAGGAAGCCGGCGAGCGCCAGGAGCAGGAATACAACCGCCTGGTTGGCTACTTTGTGGACAACCTGGACGTGGACGAGGAATTTGCCGGGGTGCTGATTGAGGAAGGTTTCACGTCGCTTGAGGAAGTGGCTTACGTCCCCATGGAGGAAATGCTGGCCATTGATGAGTTCGATGAAGACACCGTAACCGAGCTTCGCCGCCGCGCCAAGGATGTGTTGCTGAACAAGGCCCTGGCCAGCGAAGAGGCCCTGGAGGGCAATGATCCGGCGGAAGACCTCCTTAATATGGAGGGCATGGACCGCGCCCTGGCTCTCAGGCTGGCCAGCGTGGGTGTGCGCACCATGGAGGATCTGGCCGAGCAGTCCGTTGATGATCTGCTCGAAATCGAAGGTATGGATGAAGAGCGTGCCGGTCAGTTGATCATGACGGCGCGCGCCCCCTGGTTTGAAGACCAGGCTTAATCGGGAGGAGGACCAGTATGGCAGAAGTAACC
>JBMCIH010000227.1:0-4850 GCA_048617055.1 Marinobacter sp.
CAGCAATTTCGCTGGCAACGGGCGGACAGGGGCACGCCGCCGTCGACGGAGGTTCGGCCCAGGTAGTCGCTCTGGTATACTGCGGCTGCAGCAAGCATCCGCCTCATGAACCTGACGGAGAGCCCCATGGCCGAGTCCCCGGAAACCACATCGATTGCCGATTTCGAAAAATCACTGGCCGAACTGGAGGGTCTGGTGCGTGACCTGGAACAGGGCGAACTGTCGCTGGAACAGTCACTGGGTGCCTTCGAACGGGGCGTCAGACTGACCCGGGAGTGCCAGCAGGCCCTGCGCCAGGCGGAACAGCGGGTGCAGCAGCTGGTCGAGCGGGACGATGGCACCCTGGAAGCCCGGCCGTTCAATCCGCCAGAGGATGAGGGGGAGCCCGGCTGACCATGCCCCGCCCGCTCACCGAAGACTTTCTGGCCACCTGTGCCGCCCTCACCGACGACGCACTGGAACGACGGCTTCCCGCATCGCTGGATCAGACCGGCAGGCTCCATGACGCCATGCGCTACGGTGTGCTGGGGGGTGGCAAGCGTATTCGCCCGGCACTGGCCATGGCGGCGGCCTGCGCCGCCGGTGGCCAGCCCGAACAGGCGCTGGTGCCCGCCTGCGCGGTGGAGCTGATTCACGCCTACTCACTGATTCACGATGACCTGCCCGCCATGGACGACGATCATCTGCGCCGGGGCCGGCCCACCACCCATATCCGCTTCGACGAAGCCACCGCGATTCTGGCGGGCGATGCCCTGCAGGCGCTGGCCTTCGAATGGCTGGCCGGCGAGGCCACGCTGCCGGCGGCGACCCGCCTGGCCATGGTGCAGACGCTTGCGGTCGCCAGTGGCAACACCGGCATGGTCGGTGGCCAGGCGATCGATCTGGGTGCCGTGGGCCGGCAATTGACACTTCAGGAACTGGAACACATGCACCGGTGCAAGACGGGCGCACTGATCGAGGCCAGTGTGCGGCTGGGGGTCCTGTCCGTTACCGGTACGGAAGCGCCTGACGATACCCGGCATGAGCCACTGGCCGGCTATGCCCGGGCCATTGGCCTGGCCTTCCAGGTGCAGGACGACCTGCTGGACATCGAAGGCGACACCAGCGTGATCGGCAAGCCCCAGGGCTCCGACCAGGCCCGCAGCAAACCCACCTATCCGTCGCTGATGGGGGTTGACGGCGCCCGGGATTATCTGACCACACTGTTGCAGCAGTGCCAGGACAGCCTGACGGGGTTTGGTCCGGAGGCAGATGCCCTCAGGGGCATGGCCGAGTTCGTGGTGTCACGCCGCTACTGAAACCCCCTCCGCCTTGACCTATAATGACGCCTTTAGCCCGATGAACGGCCCGCCGGCCTGACCCGGCGGCCCGCTCTGAAGTCACCGATACAAGACCCGGACGGATGCAGGACACATACATTTTCAGGGAAATCCCCGCACAACGGCCCCATACTCCCTTGCTGGACCGTATCCACACGCCGGACCAGTTGCGCCTGCTGTCCGAGGAGGAACTGCCGGTACTGGCCCGGGAGCTGCGCGCGTTTCTGCTGTGGACGGTGGGCCAGACCGGTGGCCACTTCGGGGCCGGGCTGGGGGTCCTTGAGCTGACCGTGGCCCTGCATTACGTCTTCAACACGCCGGAAGACCGGCTGGTCTGGGATGTGGGCCACCAGGCCTATCCCCACAAGATACTCACCGGGCGCCGGGAGCAGATGGGCAGCATACGGCAGAAAGGCGGCCTGGCCGGCTTCCCCAAGCGTTCGGAAAGCGAGTACGACACCTTCGGCGTCGGCCACTCCAGCACCTCCATCAGCGCGGCCCTGGGCATGGCCCTGGCCGCCCGGCAGCAGCAGAGTGGCCGGCGCAGCATTGCGGTGATTGGCGACGGCGCCATGACCGCCGGCATGGCCTTCGAGGCCCTGAACCACGCCGGCCACCTGGATGCGGACATGCTGGTCATCCTCAACGACAACGACATGTCCATCTCCAAGAATGTGGGCGGCCTGTCCAACTATTTTGCCCGCCTGCTGTCCAGCCGCACCTACAACCAGATGCGGGACAGCGGCAAGAAAGTGCTGCAGGCGGCCCCGCCACTGATGGCCCTGGCCCGCCGGACCGAGGAACACTTCAAGGGCATGATTGCCCCCGGCACCCTGTTCGAAGAACTGGGTTTCAACTACATCGGCCCCATTGACGGCCACGATCTGCCATTACTGGTGGAAACCCTGGAGAACATCCGTGAACTGGACGGCCCCCAGTTCCTGCATGTGGTTACCCGCAAGGGCAAGGGCTTTGCCCCGGCGGAGGAAGACCCCATCGGCTATCACGCCATCAACAAGATCGAGCCGATTCCGCCCAGCAAACCCGAGCCGGTGACACCGAAGCGGAAGCTACCCAAGTATGCCAACGTCTTCGGCCAGTGGCTGTGCGATGCCGCCGGGCAGGACGAGCGTATCGTCGGCATCACCCCGGCCATGTGCGAGGGCTCCGACCTGCTGGCCTTTGCCGAACGCTTTCCGGACCGGTATCACGACGTCGCCATTGCCGAGCAGCACGCGGTGACGCTGGCGGCGGGGCTTGCCTGCGACGGGGCCAAGCCGGTGGTGGCCATCTACTCCACCTTCCTGCAGCGGGCCTACGACCAGCTGATCCACGATGTGGCCATCCAGAACCTGGACGTGCTCTTTGCCATCGACCGCGCCGGCCTGGTGGGAGAGGACGGCCCCACCCATGCGGGCGCTTTCGACCTGAGCTACCTGCGCTGTATTCCCAATATGGTGGTGATGACGCCTTCGGACGAGAATGAAACCCGCCAGTTGCTGCACACCGGCCTGATGCACCAGGGGCCGGCAGCGGTGCGCTACCCCCGGGGTACGGGCCCGGGCGCGGTGATCGAACAGGAACTCCAGACCCTACCCATTGGTCGTGGCCGGATTGTCCGGGAGGGGAAATCGGTGGCCGTCCTGAACTTTGGCACCCGGCTAACGGCGGCCCTGGCAGCGGCTGAAAGCCTGAACGCCACAGTGGCGGACATGCGCTTTGTGAAGCCGCTGGATGAGACCCTGGTGGCGGAGCTGGTGGCCTCCCATGAGGTGGTGGTGACTCTGGAGGAGAACGCCATTGCCGGGGGCGCCGGCAGTGCGGTAACGGAATACCTGAACCGGGAAGGCATTGCGAAAGCCGTGTTGCAGCTGGGGCTGCCGGATCGCTACGTGGACCATGGCAAGCATGGCCAGCTGTTGTCGGAAGTCGGGCTGGATGCCGTGGGCATCGAACAATCGATCCGTGAACGGCTGCGTTCAGGAAAACCTGAGCTGAAAGCTGCCCCCTGATGCCTGGAGGCCGCCGGGCAGTCTGACGGCGCCAGGGAGGGGGATGCTTTCAGAGCAGCGTGACGAACCACCCTACTCCGGATCGTCATCCTGATGGGTTTCCAGCCAGTGCCCCAGCTTGCTCTGCTTGGTGTTGAGGTAATGCTCGTTGTGGGGGTTGCGCCCCACGTGCAGCGGCACCCGTTCGGCGATATCGATGCCCAGCGCGCGCAAGGCGTCCACCTTGCGGGGATTGTTGGTCATCAGCCTGAGGCTGCGGATGCCCAGATGGCCCAGCATTTCCCTGCACATGCTGTAGTCCCGCAGATCCGCCTCAAAGCCGAGCCGCTCATTGGCCTCCACCGTGTCCGCGCCCTCGTCCTGCAGCTTGTAGGCGCGGATCTTGTTGAGCAGACCTATGCCCCGGCCTTCCTGGCGCAGATACATCAGGATGCCGCGCCCCTCCTTCGCGATGCTCCTTAACGCCTCTTCCAGCTGGTAGCCGCAGTCGCAACGCATGCTGTAGAGTGCATCACCGGTCAGGCATTCGGAATGGGTGCGGGCCAGCATGGGCTCATTGCTGTCCAGTGCTCCCAGGGTCAGGGCGATATGCTCCTTGCCTGTATCCGGCTCCTCGAAACCGTGCATGTCAAAGACACCAAAGGGGGTAGGCAGACGACAGGTCTGGATGTAGCGAACAGCCACAGTGTTTCCTCATGAGACGTTTATGCAGTGAGCCGGGCATTCTAGCAGATGGCAGGCGCCCGGCGTAGTTGGCCGGGCGTCTGCGCTACAGGTTTACGACGGTGCCGGCCGTTCGGATGGCCCCGAATCACTCAGCGGAGGTTTCCGCCCGCCAGTGGCCGCTACGGCCGCCCTTTTTCTCCAGCAGACGGATACCTGTGATCTCCATGCCCCGGTCCACCGCCTTGCACATGTCATACAGGGTCAGTGCCGCCACGCTGACGGCAGTCAGCGCCTCCATCTCCACACCGGTCTGGCCGGCCAGCGTACAGCGGGCCTCGATGTGGACCGACGAAGGATCGGATTCCGGCGTCAGTGCCAGCTTTACGGAGGTGAGGTTGAGGGCATGGCACAGGGGAATCAGGTCGTGGGTTTTCTTTGCCGCCATGATACCGGCCACGCGGGCAACGGCGATCACATCGCCCTTGGGGTGCTCGCCATCGACGATCATCCCCAAGGTGCGGGGGTCCATAAGGATACGCCCTTCGGCAACGGCTTCCCGCCGGGTTACTTCCTTGCTGGTGACATCCACCATGCGTGCCGCACCCTGGTCATCCAGATGGGTCAGTTTGCTCATGTCGCCTCCGGTCAGTTTCGGTTAGCTGTGGTCCGGCCACCACCAGGAAATACCGGCCACGCCCTGGCCACCCGCAGCCCGGGCCCGGCTTACGTCGCCCGGGCCCACGCCGCCGAGGGCATAGACAGGCAGCAGGGCCCGGCCCGCCAGTGTGGCAAACGCCTGCCAGCCCATGCCGGGCGCCTCCGGGTGCGAGGGCGTGGGCAGCACCGGCCCGAG
>JBMCIH010000228.1:0-4837 GCA_048617055.1 Marinobacter sp.
TGGAGAAGCGTCCAATCCAAGAGAGTCAACGTAGTCTAAAGGATTTGGAGTATAACGAAAGCTGTTAAGACCTCCATTCAACCCAACCGGATCACTGACCAAATAACGACCAATACAGGACTGATAGTCCCTAAACCGATTCTGAGTAATCCCTGTCAACTCATCCTCAAACTGCCCCGGCAACCGAATCGGCTGATGAATTCGACCCTTCGGCATCTCCGGCTGGCATTGCCCCCAGGCGTCTGAGTTCGCCTGCCAGACCATTTCTCCGTCCTGGTTCCACAACCGGATCGGCATCATCCGCCAGTCCAGTTCGTAGTAGTGGGGCTGGCCGTTGATCAGGGTGAGTAGCGGCTCGTCGGTTTTGGGGTCGCGGATGTACCACTGCCACTGGCCTTCCGGGTTCTGTTCCCCCAGCAGGACGTCGTTGTGCCACAGGTAGGTGGTAGTGCCGGCTTCGCTCTTGCGCCAGGCTCTCCGGCCCAGGGCGTCGTAGCCGTAAGTGACTTGCAGGCCGGGCTTTCTGACTTCGATGAGCTGGCCTTCGGCGTCGAATTTCCGTGTTTCAGAGGTGGAGAGTCCGGTGGTTTTGCCAATGACCCGGATTTCGGCACCCAGGGCGTCGTACTCGCGCTTGTCGGTGGCGGTTTCGATCAGGCGATCATTTTCGACCCTGCCGCCTTCCGGGATGCGGTTGCTCCCCAGGTCGTACTGGTAGGTGGTGTCGTTTTCCCTGATGAGCTGGCCCTGGGGGTCTCGCTCGTACCAGGTGTCGCCGGTGAGGCTGTCGATGGCTGCTTCCAGTCTTGATTCGGCATCCCAGCGGTATCGCCTTGTCGCCGGGGTCTGACCCTGCCATCGGCGTTTGATCAGGCAGCCGTAGCGGTCGTGGATCTGGGTCTGTCTGTTGCGGCCGGCCTGGCGCTCGGTTTCAAGGCCCTGGCTGTCCAAGGTGCGGGCGATGGCATTGGTACCATTAATGTCCAGATGGGTCCAGTGGCCGTGCCTGTCATAGCGGTATTGCACCCGGGTGCTGTCCGGCAGGGTGATGCTCTCCAGGCGGTTGCCGGTGGTCCAGGTGTAGGCAACGGTGTGCTGGTCCTGGTGGTGTTCTGTCACCTGGCCAAACGGGTTCCAGCTCCAGCGCAGGCGGCGGTGGGCGCAGCTGGCGTGGCTGCGGCGGCCATAGCCGTCGTACTGGTAGTGGCGGGTGACCGGGGCGCGGTCCTTGCCCTGGCTGGTCTGGGTGGTGACGCGGCCGCCTTCGTCCCGGTCCATGGTCTGCACCCACACGCCGGGGTGTTCCCGGCGGATGATTTCGCCAGCGTCGTTGTAATGGAAGTGGATATCGCGGCCATCCGGCGCCTTGCACCGCTCCACCTTGCCCCGGGCATTCCAGCCCAGTTGCCACTGGTGGCCGTCGGCCCGGGTGACCCGGGTCAGGCGCTCTTCCAGGTCGTAGTCGTAGCCCACGCTGTGGCCGTCGGGCCGGCGGTAGGCGATGGGCCGGGCAAGCTGGCCGTAGTCGTAGCGGTGGGTGTCGCCCACGGCATTGGTGTAGGTGGTCAGCAGGCCGGACTCGTTGTAGCCAAACTGGCGGCTGCGGCGCTGGTCCGGGGCCTGTTCCGGGTACTGGTGGACCGCGAGGAGCCTGGCGCCCTCGTAGTCGTATTCGGTGACCAGGTCCTGCTGCAGGGTGCCGGCAACGCGGCCCTGCTGATCAAATGCGTAACGTTGCAGGTTGCCCTGATGTTCGTCCGCCAGCACTTCGCCGTTGTCGCCGTAGGCCAGCCGGCGGACCTCGCCAGTGTCGCTGGTGGCTTTGGTCATCCAGCCCTGGCTGTCGTACTGGTAGTGCCACTGGCTGCCGTCCGGGCGCTGCTCCCGGATCAGCCGGCCCAGGCTGTCGTAGCTGCGGCGGGTGGTGAGGCCGTCCGGAGTCTGCTCCGCGGTGCAGAAGCCCAGGGCGTTGTAGTGCCAGCGGTGCTGGCGGCCGTCCGGCAGCTGTTCGAGCACCTTGCGGCCCCAGGCGTCGTAGCCGTAGCGGGTGGTGCGGCCGTCCGGCAGGCGGTAGGCCACCAGCAGGCCGCTCTCGTCGTCGTAGGCCCACTGGTAGGTGGCGCCGTCCGGCTCCTGGCGGGCGGTGATACGGCCCTGATGGTCATAGTGAAACACCTGGGTGTTGCCGTAGGCGTCGGTGACCCTGGTCTGGAGCTTTTCAGGCTGATAGTCGAAGTGGAACTCGTGGTGGCCGTCATCGCCCCGGCTGTGCAGGCAGCGGGCGCCGGGGCCCTGGCCCTGCCAGCGGAAGGTGAAGCCGTAACCCGTGGGCAGTTCACGACGCACCAGCAGGTGACCCTGGTACTGGTAGCGCTCCTGGCCGTGGTGGCTGTGGCTGGCGGCCAGGTCGCCCTGCTCGCTGTACTCAAAGCGGGCCAATACGGCGCGGTGCTCGCCCTGGCACAGGATGACCTGCTGCAGGCGGGCCCTGTCCCCGGAGGTGGCCTTGCCCCAGGTCAGCTGCAAGTGGCGCTGGGGGGCCACCTCAATCCGGTCGAGGCGGTGGTGCTGATCGTACCGGAAGCGCCATTGCTGGCCCCGCAGGTTCTGCACCGACACCGGTTGCCACAGGTGGTTGTCGTGGGTGGCGAGGACCCAGGCGGTGCCGTCCTTCTCCGTCAGCACCATGCGGCTGTCGCGCCGGTACTCCAGGCGCATGCCGGCACTGACCTGCCAGCCCATTTCCCCCGGTTGCAACGGCTGGAAGCGGACCACCCGGCCCTGGTGGTCCAGCACCCGGATACCTTCTTCCTCCTGCCAGATATAGCGCAGGCAATCGACGGACCAGCCGCCACCAAACCCCAGGTCGCGCTCGCAGTTGCCGGAGCGGTAGCGGCGCTGCCAGGTGAGGGGCATGGGGCCGGCAACGGTGAAGTCCCCGATGGTCAGTACTTCCTCGCCGGTGGCCGGGGCTACGGGGTCGCCGATCCGCTCGGACTGGTCGTCGTCAGTGCCAATGGCGTCGCCACTGGCGCCGGTGGCGATGGGCGAGCCGCCACTCTCGCTGGACGGTGTCGCCGCCTGCTCCTGCACCCGGGGAGCCAGGGCGCCCGCCTGCTCAAGCAATGACGGTGTTGTGGCCGGTGCTTCCGCCGGCAGCTTACGGGCGATCAGTTCCCCCGATTCAAGGCGACGCCCGAGGTTCAGGTAGTACACATTGGGCGAGGCATTGCGCCCCATCTGGCCGGTCGGCCTGCCACCCAGCCTCGCCCAGCGCTGGCGATAGTCCTCGAAGAACCGCCCGAACGAACGCTCCAGCCATATCGCATAGTCTTCGGCGGTGCGGGCTTCCACCCGGTGGCCCGTGCCTTTGTCGGCGTCAGCAACGCCAATGGCGTACACCGTTCCATCCTTTGCAGCGAACTTCTCCATGCCTTCCCAGATTCCCTATGCATTGTAGTCAGCCACCGAAAGTCCCACCAACGGGCTCGTGTCCATGTCCAGTACCACCACCGGGCCCTGCCAGTCCCCCATCCGGTACCCTTCCTGCAGCCAGTACCAGTTGAACAAGCTGCCGGCCACTCCCAGGGGGCCGATCCGCGCCTCGGGAAACTCCCAGCGCACGTCCCGGTCCACCCAGTCGCCGAGGGCGCCCAGGGCCGGCATCAGCCGGTCCAGGCTGGTATCGTTGCCGGTGCCGGGCAGGACCAGTGCGTCCGGGGCAGAAGCCATGGCCCGGGCCTGCTCCAGCAGCGAGCTCATATCCGTGTCGCCATCCAGTCGCCCGTCCACCAGGTTGAGCTGCAGGCCCAGGCCCGTGGAATGGGGCTCCAGGTCCAGGCGCAGCCGACTGTCCATTACATGGTCGGGCTGCGCGCCAGGCATGCGGTCAAAGGCCACCAGGGTGGCAGGCGCCTGCAGCCGGTTGATCTGGCTCAGGGCCAGGGTGACGCCGGAACGGCCGAAGCCGACCTCCACCCGGCCCGCCGCCTGGTCCTGCCAGAGGTGGCGCATGTTTCTCTGGCGGTCCGGCAGGATCACCCAGGTGGGCCGCTCACCCGTCAGGCAGGCGCCAAGCTGCTGCGCCACCCAGGCCTGCTCGCCGGCGGGGTCCATGGCCCCGGGGAATTCCTGCGGAAGGCCCGGGAGAACACCACCCTGGGCCAGAATGTCCGCCAGGGGCACCCCAGCCAGAAAGCCTTCCGCCCGGGTCACTCGCCAACGCACCACTGGCCTCCGAACAACGACCAGGGGGACCCGTTGATCTGCCGGCCACTCCAGTACCAGCAGCGCTCCCGGAAACCCAGTGGCAGGGCGCTGAACCGCTTGCGCCAGCTGGTGGGTGCCAGCCCGTGGCCGTCCGGGAGAATCTCGCCCCAGCACTGGTAGCCGAAGGGCGAGGGTTCCGGCCGGGGACCGCTGCGGTCTCCGTTGAGCCAGCGCAGCTCCCGTTCGGCGGCATTCGCCACGGCCTCGTTGCCGTCCAGGCCGGTGCCCGCACCGATGGCCTCCAGCCAGGACATGAAGCGGCGGGCACAGCTGATGCCCATGGCCTCAACGGTGGTTGTGGTGTCCAGTTCCGCCAGCAGCCAGTTGACCATCCACAGCTGCCATTCGTCGTGGGTGCCCACCATCATCGGGTAGAACCAGTCTTTCCAGCTGGCAAACCCGGTGACTTCGGCGTCTGCCGGCAGCCGCTCCCACAGGCTCTCAACCAGGGGTTTGGAGAGGGCCTTGCGGCCGTCCAGTACGCCCGCCCACTCCTGCCAGGGCTGGGGCAGCTGCCCGCCCTGGCCCCGGCGCCGGTGCGTCAGAACCGCAGCGTGACCCCGACGGC
>JBMCIH010000229.1:0-4834 GCA_048617055.1 Marinobacter sp.
GTTGCCCCCATGGCAGCGGAGCCACTGGAATGGGATTCCGAGGAACTGGCGGCGCTGACCGAATACATGCGTGTTGAGCAGGAAAAATTCCGAAAGCAGTAGCAGTAGCAATACCACTGCCCGACGAACTGAATCGTGCTCCGGGGTGGGCCCCCGCCCACCCCAGTCTTTCACCCATTCGCAGTGCCCGGACCGGAATCCGTCCGCCCCTGTCCCGGTCCGGGTGTCAGCCATTCCAGCGACCGGTAGTCAAAGCCCTGGGCAAGGGTTGGCTTGACCACCTCGAAATAGGGCGATGCGTCAAAATCCCTTGGCACGAAAAGCGAGTGGTGACGAATCCGGTACTGCTCCCGCTCGCACTCCCGGCACCGGGGATCGTCCGACGGTAGGGTGAGCACCTCCGGCAGGATGGGGTAGCGGACACGCTGGAAGCCCTGGGCGATAAACGACGAACAGATCGCCCGGGTGGGGTCACCGCTGCCCAGGGCCAGCATCCTGCGCCGGTACCGGACAGGTACCGGCGGTGTGGGAAACAGATAACGGGCCAGGTCCACTATGTTTTTCAGGTCATACTGGTGGCCGAGGCGTTCGCGGGCATAGGCCGACAGTGTCGCAAGATCCTCCTCAGCCAGGTTCACCGGACGACAGATGCGTGTGTGGCTGTGCCGGTAGACGGACAGGGGTATCGCACGTATGCCTTCCTCCAGATCCGCTTCCACCAAAGTATTGTCCTCTCCACCCTCGGTCTGACCCAGCCCGGCGGCGTCGCCCAGGTACAGCGCGGCATGGGACCAGGTGGACTGGCTCAGGTACTGGATAGCAACGCTGACCCGGGTGTCACCCTCCACCAGCAGGACATCTCCGGGCCTGATGGTTGCGACCAGCGCCTCCCAGGTGGAGGTACTGACCGAGAAGCTTGCCACGGGTTTGGACAGGTAACGGGCAAGGACCCTGGCGATCCAGTTGAACATCGGTATGGCTCTTGTTGTGGGTGGCAGCGAGTAGCAGCTGCACATTTCATTAAAGACACATAAACGGGCGGATCATTACACCCGGTATACACGACATTTCCTGAACAACTTCAACAAATTATCTCATCATAGCAGCCGTAATGACCGGCTACTCCAGTGTGTCTAACAGACGAACCCACACAGAGCAGGCAATAAAGCCTGCAAGGGAGATAGCATTATGAACACTGCCATCACACTCAGAAAATTTGCCGTCATTACCGCAGGTCTGTTGCTCACCGCCACTGCCTCCGTGGGCCATGCCCAGCAGAAATGGATGGAAGAGGTGCTTGAGCGGTCCCTGCAGGAGCAAGCCGAAGTCAAAGAAGTCAAAGAGGAACAAGCGAGGAGCAAAGCCGGCAAACAGAACGAGGCCACTGACGCCACTGGCGAGGGCCTCAGCCCGGAAGAGGCGGCGCCGGACCATATCGACGTCTCCGACCATCTCTACAACGATGAGGGTGAGCCTCGCATCTGAAACTGACAAAGCCTCTCCGACCACCCGGCCCCATTGCCCGCAATGGGGCTTTTTTTGTGATTGCGGGCACCCTGTCAGTCCTGTGCTACAGTTTGAATGATTGCTCAAATTAACGGGAACCCGAGCAAGAAAATCTCGTCTCAAACGAACTGGGAACGATTGGCTGAAAACCGCAACACAGAACGGACTATGGACATGCAGACAGCACAGACCATTGACGAGAACGACCTGGTCACCGACCTCAAGGCTGGCGACCAGCAGGCCTACCATTACGCCGTCCGCAAATACTCGCCGGGCATGCTGGCTGTCGCCCGCTACTACCTTGACCCTTCCAGTGCCGAGGATGTGGTACAGGAAACCTGGGTCAATGTGGTTGATACCATCAACAAGTTCGAAGGCCGCTCCGGCCTGAAAACCTGGCTGCACCGCATTGTCGCCAACCGCTGCAAGAACCGGCTGCGTAATGGTAAGCGGGAGGTATCCAGTGAATTCGGCGAGGAGCTGGAACCCGGCATTGCCGACCGGTTCCAGCCCGGCGGGCGATGGGCAACACCGCCAACACTGAGGTTCGATGAGCACGCCGAATCGCTGATGGAGAACGGTGCCCTCAGTGACTGCCTCGACAAACACCTGTCGGCCCTGCCGGAACAGCAGCGTTCTGCCGTCATGCTCTACGAGGCCCACCAGCATAAAGCCGAGGATGTGTGTAATATCCTGGACATCAGTGCGTCTAATCTGAGGGTGCTGGTTCACCGTGCCCGCCAGAAAATTTACCTGATGGTGGAAAGCTTCCAGGAGACCGGCGAATGCTGATGTGTCGAGATCTGGCCAGGATTAGCAGTGACTATATTGACGGGAGGCTCGGAACAACCGGGAACCTTTCGGTAAAGATGCATTTGCTGATGTGCAGGGATTGCCGGTCCTTTATCGGCAATCTGCGTGAGAGCGTCCGCCTGATGCAGGGTCACTCGGACTATCGCCTTGACGAGGAGCTCGCCCGGCGCCTGGACCGGGCCGTAGACGAAGCCCTGGAAAGTCGCAGCGGTTCCTGACCTGTTCAGTCCCCGCCTTCAGCCTGGAATATCGTGGTCTCCGGATGGAAGGTATACCAGGCAAACCAGAATGCCCGTGTGGCCGCCAGTTCGTTGCCAGAGTCATCAACCACCCATGCACTGGGAATTTCCGGGTCGTAATGGATGGTGACCGGCTGCCCGCCGATCACGTCTTCCACCGGGGTGCCGGCATCGTCCAGTTCCGGAAAGGGCCATACCCTCGCTTCGCCATTGAGCTCCAGCCCGATCACCCAGGTTTTCGGATGGTACCGGCGGCTCTCCTCGGATACCGGAAAATAGAGCCGGTCTGAACAATCGTAGTCGCCATAGGGTGAACGCCGGTAGTCCCGTTCATAGCCGGTTTCCGTGGAGAGCACATGGCGGTCACCGGCCTCCCGCTGTAGCCATTTACCCCATAGCTCGTGGCGGCCCTGTATCCTGTCCAGCACCTCGCCCGCCATGGGCCCCGCGATGGCCTTGCCGGGAATCTGGGACCACAGGGACTGGGTCTGATGGTCGTACATCAGCAGGTCACTGTTGTGCAGCAGGCCGGAGACACCAAACGTCAGGGTCTGGCCATCCACCACCGGATCGAAGATCATCCCGGTGCCACACAGGGGGCAGAAGGTCACCAGCACCGGGCGACCGTCAATCTCGTGGTTGACGATCTCATGCCAGTTCATGACACCCACGGGGTAGGCATAGGACTGCCCGTTCAGGTCCAGGGTCATCACCAGATCGTCGTCCCGCCAGGGCAGGCTGTCAGAGGGTTCCGTAAAGGCAGGATCTTCCAGGGCGGGGATGCCATCCCGGGGGGGACCGCCATGGAGTATGGTGTCCGGCTCGACCAGGGCATTGCCCAGGTCAAAGCCGTTTTTCTGCTGGGCGATGCCTGCCAGCGGCAGGGTCGCGCCCAGGAGCACAACAAGCAGCCGGTGAAAACGTGGAAGGATCATGTCAGGGCTCCTCTTGCCGGTTTCCTGTCTGACACGGGGAGCGCCTGAATGTTACGCCCCGCGGACCATCCGCTTTGGGGGTACCGTCAGGGTGTCGTAGTTACGCAGCAGAAACAGCGCGATACAGGCGGCCAGCATGGGCCAGGCGGCAAAGAACAGCAGGTTGTCGAAAGGCTGCAGATACTTGCCAAACGACGACAGCGTGGAAACGGCATGGAACACCAGTACCGCGCCATAGGTCCAGGTCTTCATCACCCCGAGCACAAAGCCGGTAATCAATACCATCTGGGCCAGGCCGATGCCGTAAAAGGCAGCCTCACCCAGTCCGCCCAGCCCATAGAAGGTTTGGAAAACCCGGGCGGCGTATTCCGGCTGGACAAACTTGTCCAGGGTCCAGAACAGGAAAACGACAAAAATGCCCAGGCGCAGCAACAGCAATGACAATGGCAGATGACGTGGCATCAAGCCCTCCTTGTTAATGAAAAACAAAGGGTTCAGGGGTTTTAAGGGGTGAGGGCCAGCGCCTCGCTGACAGCCTGCGGAAGACTGTCCGCCAGCGCCTTTGGCTGCCCCATCAACCCGTGGTAGGCACTGTCCTGCCGCTTAACCCAGACACCACCGAGCCCGGCCGCCAAGGCACCGTGGACATCCCAGGCATGGGCGGCGATCAGGGTGGCGTCCCCGGGGCCGACACCACACCGGCGGCAGGCCTCTTGATAGACTTCCGCCCGGGGCTTCCACACCTGAAAGTCCTCGATGGAGATCACCTCGTCCACCAGGTCGGAGAGACCGGCGCCGGCCACCAGCTTTTCGGTGTTGGCCCGGGACCCGTTGGTCAGCAGAACGGCCCGGGCACCGGAAGCTTCCACCGCTTCCAGGGCCGGCTTCACATCCGGGTGGGCGGGCAGTTCACCGAACACCGACAGGAGGTCCTTCACCCCCCCCTCCACATCCGGATGCCCCCGACTGTCCAGCAGGACCCGCAGGGTAGCCTTGGCAATTTCGGGAAATGGCCGGAACACGCCGGCAGCGGATAGCGCGAACGCATCCCGCAGCAACTGGGCGAAAAACAGGTCGGCGTTCTCTTCTGCCATGCCATTGCGGCGGAAACGCTCTTTCAGAGGCGATAACGAGAAGAGTGTCTCTATCACGTCAAAAAGAATGACTCGTTCAGTCATGGCAGTTGCTCCAGGGCGTCAGCCGGGCTTGGGCGGACCTGGAGGCAGGAACCGTCAGGCGGGACAAACATCCGGCTCTCCAGGTGCTGAGCTGTCAGTGTGGCGCACAGACACAGGAAGAGCACGGATGTTACCGCAGGGGTGAAAAATCTAGCGAAGATCC
>JBMCIH010000230.1:0-4827 GCA_048617055.1 Marinobacter sp.
GATGCCATCGGCGATGCAGATGCGGTTGAGCATTTGCCCGAGGTTAGAAGCAGCGGCAGCGTGAACGATAGCCTTGTGACCTTCAGCGCGCATGGTTTCTACCATGGCCAATGCCGTCAGCGGATTAACAAAGCTCGAAGCGCCTTCGGCGGCCGTCGTACCCGGCTCCAGTTCCAGACAGCTTTGCACATTGGCACAGAGATATTTGCGGTAGCTACCGCCACCAATGAACGCAACGGTTTTGCCCATCAGGCTTTGCGCAGCGGCGGATGAGCCTGCAGCGACCACGGTACCAGCGCCCTCGTTTCCAACAGGTACAGCCTTGCCAACCCGCTTTTTAACGGCACCCATGAACCTGGCCGGGACATCGGCACTGATGACCGGGCGGTCAGCGCTACCGGATTGGCTGGCTGTCGTCATATCAGCCGCGCTGAACATCACGCCCAGGTCAGACGGGTTGATAGGAGCGGCTTCGACGCGGATGACCACCTGGTTTTCGCCCGGCTGCGGGATCTCGATCTCGCGCAGGGCAAGTTCCAGTTTGTTGTCTTCGCTAATAGTCGACGTAAGTTCGATGTTGTTATCTGACACTTTTTTCTCCTGCAAAGGTGAAGGGGGCTGATACTTCGGTAGCCGATGTTACCCGATAAAAGGAGGAAAATGCCCTTGGCCAGAGGCCCCAGCGTCACGCAGTAGGTCAGCGAATTAACCGGGGACACCAGGGTAGCTGACTTATTCGATCAGTTCCCCCAGGAACTGCAGACCATCATCCGCGAAGCGGCCCGGGCCAGCAAGCAAGCGACGAAGTGGCGCCGGGCGGATTCTCGAGCAAGTGCCCACCCGGCGCAACCACACTCACTGCGCACTGAGCCACTCCCCCAACTGCTCCCGCTCCTTCTCGGTCATTCCGGTGGTGTTCCCCAGCGGCATATAGTGGGTCTCCACTGCCGCCTGCTGCACCTCCGCCCGGTGGTCTACCAGCAGTGACAGGTCGTCCAGGGCTACGCCAGCCGGGGCAGCCTGGTAGGCGGGGTCTTCCGGCTCCCGGGCGTGGCAGGCGACGCAGTGGCGGTCGATGATGTCGGTGACCTGTTCGTCGCTGACGCTGGCGGAATCTCCACTGTCCCCGGTGGCCGGCGCGCTCCTTGGGGCCGGGGCCACGGCCCAGATCAGCACGGCGGTCAGTGCAGCGGAGATTACCAGTATCGAGGGTTTGTTGATGTCCCGGTGGCGCAGGTTGAAGTAGTGCCGGGCAAAGGCGGTGATAAAGCCGATGGCGCCCAGGATAGCCCAGCCATGAGTGTGGCCGTACAGCAGCGGGTAGTGGTTGCTGATCATGATGAAGATGACCGGCAGGGTCAGGTAGTTGTTGTGGGTGGAGCGCAGCTTGGCCAGGGCCGCCAGCCTGGCAACCCGGTCGTCCGGCTCCCGCTCCTCGCGGACGGTCTTCACCAGGGCGCGCTGGGAGGGGATGATGCCCAGGAATACGTTGGCCACCATGATGGTGCCAATGATCGCGCCCACATGGATAAAGGCGCCACGGCCGGAGAACACCTGGAACAGCCCCCAGTCCACCGCCAGCAGGATGGCGAAGAACACCAGGGCAAAGGCCTTGCCGTTGTCGGCCAGCGGGCTGCGGATCAGACCCTCGTAGAGGACCAGAACCACCGCGATGGTGCCCAGGCCGATGGCAATGGCGGCACCCATGCCCAGGTCCGCCTTGCCGGGGTCGATCAGGTAGCCCGGGGAGCCCAGGTAATAGACCAGGAACAGCAGTGCCATGCCGCTGAGCCAGGTGCTGTAGGCTTCCCACTTGAACCAGTGCAGTTCCCCGGGCATCTCTTCCGGGCCCAGCCGGTATTTGGCCACCTCGTAAAAGCCGCCACCGTGGATGGCCCACAGGTCGCCCTTGATGCCCTTTTGCTTTTTCCAGTCCGGCGGTTCCCGCAGGTGGTTGTCCAGCCAGACAAAGTAGAACGAGGCGCCGATCCAGGCGACACCGGCAATCACATGAAACCAGCGGACCAACAGGCCCAGCCATTCACTGAGGTATGCCTCCATGGATTCAGGCTCCTTGGGAAATCTTGGGTTGATATTCAGAAGGCGCGGGCGCCGGGCCGCACAGGTACAGGGGCCGGCCGGCCACCCAGGTGGCGGCCACGGCCCGGTCATCCCCCAGGATCATGAGGTTGAACAGGGTCTCGGCGAGAGACCGGGCATGATCCTGCTTCATGGCCGTCAGCGGCGCGGCCTGCGGGTCCAGCACCACGAAGTCGGCGCAGCGTCCCGGCTCGAAGTTTCCGGTATGCGCCTGCTGGTGCAGCACCCGGGCGTTGCCCAGGGTGGCCAGGTAGAACGCCTGCCAGGGGGTCAGGGTCTGGCCCCGCAGCCGGCACACCTTGTAGGCTTCGGCCATGGTGACCAGCATGGACAGGCTGGTGCCACCGCCCACATCCGAAGCCAGGCCGACCATGACACCCGCGTCCCGGGCACTGCGGAAGTCGAACAGGCCACTGCCCAGAAAGGTGTTGGAGGTGGGGCAGAAGGCGATGCGGGTGCCGGTCTCGGCGAGGCGTCCGCGGTCGGTGTCGTCGATATGGATGCCATGGGCCAGCACGGTGTGATCCCCCAGCAGGCCGTAGTGATCGTAGACATCCAGATAGCTGGCGCGCTCCGGGAAGAGCTCGCTGATCCACTGGATCTCGCCGGTGTTCTCGGCCCAGTGGGTCTGTACCAGGGCCTGCGGATACTCCCGCGCCAGTTCACCGGCCAGACGCAGCTGTTCCGGGCTGGAGGTGGCGGCGAAGCGCGGGGTAATGGCGTAGCGCTGGCGGCCCTGGCCGTGCCATTTCTCCAGCAGGGCACGGCTGTCCGTGTAGCTGGATGTGGCGGTGTCCGTCAGGGTGTCCGGGGCGTGGCGGTCCATCATCACCTTGCCGGCGGTGAGGCCCATGCCCCGGGTTTCGGCGGCCTCAAACAGGGCGTCCACCGAGGCCGGGTGGGAGGTGCAGAACACCAGGCCGGAGGTGGTGCCGTGGGCCAGCAGCAGGTCGGTAAACCGGTTGGCCTCGGTACGTGCCCATTCCCCGCTGCTGAACCGGGCCTCGTGGGGAAAAGTGTAGGTTTCCAGCCAGTCCAGCAGCTGGGTGCCGTAGCTGGCCATGACCCCGAGCTGGGGCATGTGTACATGGGTGTCGATAAAACCGGGCAGTATCAGCCCCTGTTGCCAGTGGGTGATCCGGGTACCCGGAGCCAGGCGGGGGATCAGTTCGCTGGCCGGGCCTGTGGCCAGCACCCGGCCGTCGCGGATCACCAGCAGGCCATCTTCGTGGTAGTCGATACTGCCGGCTGCCGGCTCCGGCCCGTTGCCCGGGTCGTCCAGAAAATGCAGCAGTGCGCCGCGATGGGCCTGGCAGTCACCCGCAAAGGGGAGGTTGTCAGTCCTGGTCATCAGCTCCCCCGGTAAGTCGAATAGCCCCACTGGTTCAGCAGCAGGGGCACGTGGTAGTGGGCCTTCGGGTCCGATACCTGGAAGTCCAGGGTGACCTCCGGGTAAAAGGTGTCCAGGTTGCGGGCCTGGTACCAGTCGCCGGTGGCGAACCGCAGCCGGTAGTGGCCGGCCTCAATGGGGCTGTCGAACCAGGACATCAGGCGGCCATCGTCATTGGTGACACCGTCGGCGATGGGGATCGCCCGGTCATCAATGACCTGTTCGAGGCTGACGGCGACACCGGCGGCCGGCTTGCCCGCGCCCAGGTCGAGTATGTGGGTGGTGATGGGGCTCCTGTCGGTCATAGCAGCTTCTCCAGTCTCAGTTCGGTGATGCGCGCCTGTTCCCGGGCGGCGTTTTTCAGTTCCATGTCGCGGCCATTACGCAGGCGGGCCTCCAGCAGCGTCAGCATCTCCCGGGCGGATTTGCCGGTGGCGCAGACGATGAAGATAAAGCCGAACTTCTCCAGGTAGGCATCGTTGCCCGCCTTGAGCTTTTGCAGCACTTCCTCCGGTGCCTGCCGGGCACCGGACTGTTCGCCGCTGGCCAGGGCCCTGGTGCTGGCGTATTTCTCCCGCAGGCTGTCGATATCGCCGATCTGCGGGTGGGCCTCGAAGGCCTGCAGCCAGTCGGCTTCGGTCAGTCGGGGCCAGAGGTGGCGGCTGTGTTCGAGCAGCGCTCCCCGGTCGGAGAACGGGCGGCCGTTGACCATGCCGCGAACCCAGGGCCCGGCGGCACAGCAGTCCCGGAACACAACTTCGGCCTGGTCGGTGGGCAGGGCATTCAGTTCTTCCAAGGTCATTCGTGGCTCTCTCCGCGGTCGGTTTGCTGGATCAGGCCGCGCAGGTCCTTCCAGGCCAGGCCCCGGCGGGGCGTGTTGGCGCCGGTGCCGGCATTGAGCGCGAGCAGCTCGGCGGTAATGGAGATGGCGACTTCCATAGGGCGCTTGCCGGGCACGTCGGAGCAGCCCACCGGGCAGCGGATGCTCCCGATGGCCTCGCCGGAGAAGCCGCGGTGGTCGAGCCGCTGGCGGAAGCGCTCGGCCTTGGTGTGGGAGCCGATCAGCCCGATACCGGCGCAGTTTCCGGCCGCCAGCAGAACCCGGCAGAGTTCGAAGTCCAGCTGGTGGTTGTGGGTCAGGATCAGCACCTGGCGGCCGGCGCACAGGGCCGGGGCGTCGCCGGCCGGGTCGTCGGTGTGGTGGATGCGCACATTGGCGGGAACCTCCCGGGGGAACTGATCGGCTCGCTCGTCCACCCAGGTCACCCGCCAGGGCAGTTCGCCCAGGATGGTGACCAGGGCCCGGGCCACATGGCCGGCGCCGAACAGCACCAACT
>JBMCIH010000231.1:0-4811 GCA_048617055.1 Marinobacter sp.
GCTCACTGGTGGTATCGGCCAGGGACTGTTGCGCCTCATTGAGCAGCGCTTCCAGGCGGTCAGCGCTGGTGGTCCGCTGTGTCAGACGTTCGCTCGCCCGGGCCAGTTCCTCTTGCAGGCGCTCCTGCTCCGTGTTCAGCGACTCAACCTGTTCCTGGAGGCGGTCCCGCTCATCCCGCGTGTCGGTCAGCTCCTGTTGCAGACGCTCGGCCTCGGCAAGGGCTTCGTCACGGGTGCTGCTGAGCTGGTTCAGCTCTTCGTTGAGGGACCAGTAGAAATAGCCTCCGGCCCCTGCTGCCAGCACCAACAGAACGATCAGTACTCCGGATGTCCAGCCTCGTTGTGCCATGGCGATGCTTTTTCCTCGTTGTTGACTTCGGGTTGTTCAACGTCGGATCAGCCGCTTTTCAGAAACCGGGTTTAGTGTCTTGGGCAGAGACAGCCTTACCAAAAAGTAACCTGCCCCATTCTTTCGAATAAAGCAAGTTTGTCGCCGGGCGTGACGGGCTGCGACTGCCGATGGCTCAATGACAGCAAAGAAGTGTGTCAGCCAGTGTTCCGGGCAACTGGATGCTTTTGGCAATCTGGGCAATATCCCTGTGCAGGGGGCGGTCACTGGTCAGTGGGGGCACTTGCGAACGCACCCAGTCGAGCAACCCGGCAACCGCTTTGCCTGCCGGAAAATCCGGGCTTTCCTGCAACCGAAGGTCGACGGCCTGGGCCACCATCAGGGCATCGATGGCCAGCAGGTCATGAAGCATCGCCAGCAGCTCTGCGGTACGCCGGGCGCCGATGGTCCCCATGGTGACGACGTCCTGGTTGTCGCCGTTGGTGGGTATCGACTGAATCGACGCCGGGGTGGCCCTGGTGCGCATCTCCGCCAGCAGGGCGCTGGCGGTGACCTGGGCGCCCATGAAACCGCTCTGGAGTCCGATTTTCTCGGCTTGCAGGAAGGCCGGCAGCCCCTTGTTCAGGCGTGGGTTGCACAAGCGGGCAATACGCCGCTCGGCATGAACGGCCATGGTAATGACGGCATTTGCGAGGGCGTCTGAAGCCAGGGCCACATGTTGCCCGTAGAAGTTGCCGCCATGGAGCACGCCATCCAGGCTGTCCGGAAGTATGGGGTTGTCGGTCACACTGTTGAGTTCAATATGAACGGTCTGATCGTGCCAGTCGATCTGATCACTGACCGCGCCCAGCAACTGGGGTGCGCAACGCAGGCTGTATGGGTCCTGTATTGGCGCTTCCAGATAGGCCAGAGTGTCCGCACTGACTCTCTGTGAGTCCTCCGTTTGCAGGGCCGGTGTGTCGGCCAACTGGTTGAGCCAGCGGTGCAGGCGTTGCTGGCCCGGGTGAGGCCGGACCTCGCCAAAGGCCGGATGCCAGGCTTCCAGCCGGCCACTGAGAACCCGGGCATGGCCGACACAGAGCAGGGCGCTCCAGCGCAGGGCCCGGCCGGCAGCGGTGCCATTGATACCGGCAATGCCGGTCATGGCGGAGGTGCCGTTGACCAGAGCGAGGGCGTCTTTACCCCCTGGCTCGAACGGCTGCACGCCGATTTCCCGGAGCACATCGCCGGCCGGCCTCGGCTCGCCACCGCCCAGGCGCATTTCACCGTGCCCCATGAGTGCGCCGGCGATGTGTGCAAGGGGTGTGAGGTCTCCGCTGGCCCCGACTGTGCCCATGGCGGGAACGACCGGCAAGGCATCGAGGTTCAGGCACTGCACAAGGGTGCCAAGCGCCGCGGGGGAGACCCCGGAATGGCCCCGTGCCAGGGCACTGATCCGGGCCGTCATGGTGGCCCGTGTCTGCAGGCGGCTCAAAGGTTCGCCCACGCCGGCGCTCAGGTGAGCGATCAGGTTGCTCTGCAGCTCAGCAGAGTGGTCGCGGCCGACGAGAGTATTGGCCAGCGGCCCATAACCGGTGGTCACGCCGTAGATGCAGCGGTTTTCCTGCAGGTAGCGGGCCAGCCGCTCATGGCTTTGTTCAACGCGTTGCTGAACCTCGTCTGTAAGCACCAATGGCAGGCCGTGAGCCACTGCTTCCAGGCCATCCAGGCACAGGCCCCCGGTTGTGAGGCTGACACATTCACCAGTCACAGAGTTTCCCCATCGGGTTACGGGGCAGCTTGTCGCCCAGGGTGAGCTGGACAGGCCGCTCGGCAGCGGACAGGTTGGCCTTCAGCCAGCGCAGCAGTTCCGAACGTATTTCGTCTCTGGCCCCGTCTGAGGGGACGACGAAAGCTTTCAGGCGGATACCCTGAGCGGTGTCCATCGGACGCACGGCGCACGCCTGAACCCGGGGGTGGTTTTCAATGAAGCCCCGGACCCGGTCGGGCCAGACGTTTACCCCGCCGACCTGAATGGCATTGTCCCGTCGGCGGCGGGGGATCAATGTGCGATCCGTCTCCCAGTCCACCAGGTCGGGCAACGGGCAGACCCTGCCGGTTTCGGATTGCAGGTGGTCATCGTCATGCCTGCTCCAGTGATCGAAGAGCCGGAACCCGGCATCCGGACTGTCTCGCCAGGCAATGCCGCCGGTATCGCTGGAGCCGTATACCTCGATCATGGACTGCAGCCCCTTTTCCAATGCCGCCCGGATCACCCCGGGGGGGCAGGGCGCCGTCGATGTCACTCCTGTGACGCCCGCGGGTACGGGGGTGCGAGAGCGGCCCAGGTATTGCCACCACTCCGGAATACCGAGCACCAGGTCGCCGGCCTGCAGACCATGGTGGGCGGCCTCGATGGCGGCCTCGCCATGAATCAGAGGCGCATCCAGCTGATCACTCAGCAGTGGCCCCCAGATGAAACCGTAAATGTGGTGCAGGGGAACCAGTGCAATAATACGCTTTGCATCGCCCACAATGCGGTTGATTTCCCGCACCTCCGAGACCAGGTGGCTCAGCGGCTGTGCAATCAGTTTGGGCTCTCCGGTGGTACCGCCGGAGCGGAACCAGAGTTCGGTAAGCGTACCGGTGTTGAGGCTCCCGGTGATCAGTTCGCTCCATTGTGTCAGCCGGTTGCGCCTCAACAGCAGTTCTTCGGCGCCGGTCTTCTCCAGCTCAAAGAACTCAGCAACCTGACGGGCGACGCTCAGCTGATCAAGGGAGTCGAGTGCGGCGGGTCCGTCTCTCAGATCATCGCCGGACTTCAGATCGGTAAGCAGTTCATTGGCGGGCACACCCCGTTCGGGAGCCAGCGTTGCTGCAACAAGGTGTTGCAGCAACGCCGTGCAGTTTACTACGGAAAGGGGCATTCAGACGCGCTTCACGAAGACCCAGTAGCTGTCTTCGTCCCCCAGCGCCTTTTTCATGTGTACTTTCACCTTCGTGGGTTTCATCTTGTAGTCGAAGGTGTACTCAAACATGGTGCTCAGATTGCCGCTTCTAACGCCGTCTTTGAACTTGCCATAGAACTCCGGGCTGTTCGTGCAAGGGGCAACCTCGGTAAAGAAGTTTTTGCCAATCACTTCGCTGGGATTACGCCCGGTAATTTCGCCTTCAGCCTTGTTGTACTTCAGGATTTTACCCTGCGCGTCCAGATTGATGGCGCCGAAGGCCAGGTTCTCGATCTGTTTGTCGTCCATTTTCGAAAGCTGATTACCAATGTCATCTGAACCGAATTTCACTAATTCCATGAAAATATCCTCATAAGTAAGGTTGCGGTTCAATTTACGCCGAGAATGGGAAAAAGACCTGCGGTTTGTGGGATTATTTGTAAAAGCTTGTTAAATATGAAGTCCGGCGCCGGAAAATGCCGTCAGCTGCCTGGTCTGCGCCTGGGAGGCTTTACAGGCAAACAGGAGATTTGCGGAGTCAGTAGCAGCTCCTGATCGGCAAAGCTGATTTATGACCTGAGAATGGCTATTGTCGGACAGGCCAAGGCCTGAACGAGCACCAACGCAGTGAGAGCAGACAGTGATTGAATACCTTCGCACCAACCTTGGCCAGGGCTTTCGCACATCCCCTTTCCGCGCCCCGCTGAAAGCCTGGGCGCTGGTGCCGGTGTTTGCCATTATCGCGGTGACCATCGGTTTTACGACCGGGCTGTTGACGGCCGAACCGATGACATCGAAGATGACCGTACTGCTACCGCTGACGCTTTTTGTGTTCCCGTCCCTGCTTGAAGAGGCCTTTTTCCGGGGTGTGCTCATTCCCAGAAACGTGACGGCGTCCGGCGCTGGCCGGGCAGCCGGCGCCATACTCATCAGCACAGCTGTCTTTGTGGCATGGCACCCGTTCAATGCGCTGGCGTTCAACCACTCCGCCATACCGTTGTTTCTGGACCCCTGGTTTCTGGTGATCGTCTCAGCACTTGGGATCACCTGCGGTTACAGCTATGTGGTTTCCCGCTCGGTCTGGGTTCCGGTCATTATTCACTGGGCGACGGTGACCGTGTGGGTTCTGTTCCTCGGGGGCAGGAACCTTGTATTGGAGTTCTAGTGTGGGCAGAAGCCGGCTTCGGAACGCTTCGGTCAGCCAGCGGCACGGTTGCTGGCGTCAGAGCCTTGTGTAAAGCTGCACAATAAAACGCACATTCATCACTGAACGGCTGAAGATGAGGGGTGCCGCCCCGGTCCAGCGGGAACCGGGCACCTGAGTGATCCATCCGAATCCAACCGGATCGTCACCAGCCTGGAAACGGAGTTATCCATGCAGCCCAAAGACATCGTGGCTCAGTTCATCACGGATATCCGTGATCATCGTTTCGAGGAAGCGAAAACCCTGCTGGTTGATAAGGGGTTTGAATACGTGGGGCCGAACATGCGCTTCCTGGATCCGGAAGACATGCTCGCCTATCAGTTCGGTATGG
>JBMCIH010000232.1:0-4794 GCA_048617055.1 Marinobacter sp.
CGAAGGCCCAGGCCCGCGCAGAGAAACTTTACGCGAGCCTCAGCAAGAATCAGCCGGGCAAAGGGCCCGTTGAGAGGGCCAGCCTGCGACGTGGCCCGTCACTGCACAGCAAACTTATGCTTGCCATGGCCCTGATCATTGCCATTACCACGACCGTGCAGTTGCTGATGCCATCGGCCCAGGTCATTGCCCTGTCGGGAGTCGCCGCAGTGGCGACCTCCCTTCTCGTGCTGTGGTGGTTAACCGGATCATTCCGCCAGTGCGTTCGCCGGGCCCGGTCGGTCGTTGACGATACGGTGGCCGAACACATCTTCACTGGCCGGGTGGATGATATTGGCAGTCTTGACCTGGCGATCACCCAGCAGTCGGCCGAACTCGATGCCGTCGTCAAGCGTATGCATGACGTTATCGGCAAGCCCGACGGTGGCGCCGCGCACACCATCAGCCGCAGTACCGACGCCCATTCTGCCGTGCAGCAGCAGGCGACAGCGACAGACACCATCGCCTCCGCCAGTGAACAGATGTCAGCGACCTCCCAGGAAGTCGCCAGCAATGCCATGAGCATGCTTGAGCAGGTCAGACTCGCATCGGAGCGGGTTGCAAAGGGGCGCGAGCTGACCCAGGGGACGCGCAACAGTATGGAAGCCCTGTCCCGGGAGCTGGGGCAGGCCTCGTCCGCCGTGGGCGATCTCACCGAAGCCAGCCAGGGAGTCACCGCAGCGCTGGAGGTGATCGGAGAAATCACGGAACAGACCAATCTGCTCGCCCTTAACGCTTCTATCGAGGCAGCCCGTGCCGGCGATGCAGGGCGGGGGTTTGCCGTGGTGGCGGATGAAGTCCGCAGCCTGGCACTGCGAACCAAGTCATCCACGGAGCAGATTGACCAGACACTCAAGCATTTCCGGCAGACGGTGGCAGACGCCACCAGCTCCATGGAACGTTGCGATCACCACGCCAGACAGACGGTGGAGAATGCGGTGAGCTCGGACCACACCCTCGAGGAGCTGGTGGAAAACATCGACCATATTTCAGAGGCCTGCAATGGCACCTCGGCAGCGGCGGAGCAGCAACATAACGCGTCGGCAGAAATCTCCGGAAAGATTGTCAGCATCAACGAACTGGGTGAGTCCGCCATGCGCCTGGTGCAGGAGGCCCAGCACGCCACGTCGGAGCTCAAGCAGCAGATCGGGGATGTGGCCCGGCTGATCATACGGCTCCGGGAACGGGGTCGGGCGTCACGGTAGTGGGTCGCAGGAAGCATATCGCCATGGGACGTCCTGATGATTGAGATTGCCGTTGTTGGTGACAAGAGCACGGAGCAGTGGCTGGCACGCCAGGAAGCAAAGCTTGGTGTCGAGGGCCTGCGCTGCCGGTTTGCGCCAGGTGCACCCGGGGAGCCGGGTCAGGCGGAGCCGGATCTGTGGCTGGTCGACATGGACGGGCTGGCAACTGACAGGCTTGCCGGCATCAAAGCTCTGGTCGGCGACAGGCCGTGGGTCGCTATGGCCAAGGCGTTTTCCCTGGAAACCGCCCTGACCGCGCTGGACCTGAATGCCTTCCGGTGCATCGGCAAGCCCGTGACCCCCCGGGTCCTCCGGGAGGTGGTTCGCGAACTGGGAGTCGGCATGGCGTCACCCCGGGCCATGGTCACGGTGGTGGAAGACCGGGACGAGATCTTCCGGCAGATCGACGTTGCCCTGAGCGGTTCAGGTCTAATGACCGACCGGCTTGCCGATATTCATACTGGTGTTCTGACGCTGCGCAAAGATCCGCCGGATGCCATCGTTCTGAGTCACTATCCCGAAGAGCTGCCTTTGCGGTCAGTGGTTAATCTGGTGCGGGCCTTTCCCGAACTCAGTAGCGTACCCTTTTTCGTACTCAGTGGCGGCCGGCGTCAGGGTGAGCTGCTCGACACCCTCAATGGCGTGCCCGACCTGGTTTTCGTCGCCGGCATCGAGGGGCTGGCAACCGCGGTGACAACCCGGCTGCGTCAGCATTCGTCAGTGGACTCGCCCCGGCACCGGCTCTATGAACGCATTCATGACTATGAACAGGAACGCCGGGCCCTCAACCTTCATGCCATCATCAGCAAAACGGACCGTGCCGGTTGTATCACTGAAGTGAACGACCGGTTTTGCCAGATCAGCGGCTACACCGCTGACCAGCTGATCGGACAGAACCACCGCATTATCAGGTCCGGATACCATCCCCCCGGCTTCTATCGGGAACTCTGGTCGACCATCACCCGGGGTGAGGTCTGGCAGGGAGAAATCTGCAACAAGGCCCGGGATGGTTCCCTTTACTGGGTATCGTCGACGATTGTTCCGTTCCTGGATGCCTCTGGCCGGCCCTATCAGTACATTGCCATCCGCAAGGACATTACCCATGTCAAACAGGCTGAGTCACTGATCAGTGAGCAGGGGGAGCTGGCGGCGCATCTCGGTGAGGCGGGAGCAGAATTGCTGGGCGTTGGCTGGCGTGACGGAGCAGCGGGGCTTCGAACTGCCCTGGCGCCACTGTGCCTTGCGCTGCGCACCACCGCAATCTCCGTCGAGCTGCATGAAGACTATCCTTTCGTCCGTTACTGGAGCCGATCCTTCGAGCAGCAGGAGCGGTTGCCCGCCCTGTGGATCCGGGCCGCCGACTCTGAGCAGGGTGAGGTGGCAGCAGGACCTGCGACCCTGTCCATTCCGTTGATGGCTGACGGTATTCCTGTGGGTACGGTTTCGCTGCATGGCTGCCCCAATGGCATGGCAGAGACTTTCTCACAGCGGGGACTGGTCAGGCTTCTGGCCAATATTGTCATGGGTGCAATTACCCGGTGGCAGCGGGAGTTCGAATACGAACAGGGACGTGAGCGCCTTCGTATCGCCCAGAAGTATTCCGGGATCGGCACCTGGGAATGGAACATAGAAACCGGAGACCTGTACTGGACCGAGCAGATTCCCGTGTTGTTCGGTTACCCCGAAGGCGCCCTGGAGACCTCCTACGACAACTTTATTGCCGCAGTGCACCCGGAAGACCGGGCCATAGTGGAGCAGGCCATCCAGAGTACGGTTGAGCAGGACCGGCCCTACCGCATTGAGCACCGCGTGGTGTGGCCGGATAACACCATTCGCTGGCTGCTGGAAACCGGTGACATCACCCGGGACGAGACTGGCAGGGCGGTGCGGATGCTCGGCGTGGTTCAGGACGTGACCGAGATGCGGGAAGCCGATCTGAGGCTGGAGCGTCAGGCCCGGCTGCTGAACATGCTTCACGACTCTCTCACCGCGTTTGTACTCGAAGGCCGCTTCCGATCCACCCTGGATACCATGCTCAAGAACCTGCTCGAGCTGACCGGCAGTGAGTTCGGTTACCTGGCGGAGGTACTCCATGACCATGGGGAAAAGCCCTATCTCCGTGTGCAGGCCATCACCGATATCAGCTGGGATGTGCCCTCGTCCGAAATGCTCAGCCGGGTCGGTACCGACCGGTTCGAATTCCGGCAGCTGGACAACCTGCTGGGTGCCTGTATCCGTGAGCGAAAACCGGTAACGATTGATCAGTCCACGGCGGAGGTTTCCTTCCACCGGCTGCCGCCCGGACACCCCGAAGTCAGAACCTTTCTGAGCGTGCCGATCTTTATCGGTCCCGAACTGGTGGGCACCTTCGCCCTGGCCAACCGTGAGCAGGGTTACGATGACGCCCTCATTGAGTTCCTGCGACCGTTTTCAGCGACCTACGGCGTTATTATCAACTCCCAGCGCATGCTGGATATGGAAGAGATCAACCGCAAGAATCTGATTCGCGCCAAACGTCGTGCCGACCAGGCCAACCGGGCCAAATCCGAGTTTCTGTCCAGCATGAGCCACGAACTGCGCACACCGCTGAATGCCATTCTCGGCTTTGGCCAGCTACTGGAAATGGATTCGGACCTTGACCACGAGCAGAAGGACAATGTGGAGGAAATCCTCAACGCCAGCCGGCACCTGCTGACACTGATCAATGAGGTGCTGGACCTGGCGAAGATCGAGTCCGGCAAGCTTGACCTGTCCCTGGAAGTCATTCCACTGCCGGAACTGCTTGAGGAAACCCTGACGCTGGTCCGCCACTCCGCAGGTGCCAGGAACATCTCCCTGCGGGTGGAAGATACCGGCTCGCTGCGGGTTACCGCTGACTGGACACGTCTCAAACAGGCGTTGCTGAACCTCATTTCCAATGCCATCAAGTACAACAGGGATCACGGGCAGGTGGTGATCTCCGCCCGTAAACACGGAGACGGGTGGGTCGATATCCGGGTGTCGGATACCGGTCCGGGAATCGAATCGTCCCGTATAACGGAGCTGTTCCAGCCATTCAACCGGCTGGGGGCCGAGCTGAGCCATATCGAAGGCACTGGTATCGGGCTGGCACTGACCCAGCGCCTGGTGGAGCTGATGGGGGGCAGCATCGGTGTGGAAAGCCGCGTCGGGGAAGGGTCCACTTTCTGGCTGCGACTGCCGTCAGAAGACGGACTCAGCACCGGCAACACCAGTGCGTCGCCGGTGGTCCAGCCCCATGGAGTCGTGTCACCGGGCGAGAACGTTACTCAGGATGACGCCCGGACGGTGCTCTATATCGAGGATAACCCGGCAAACCTGAAGCTGGTGGCCCGGGTTCTGCAGCGTTATCCCGGTGCCCGGTTGCGGACCACGGCCAGTGGTGCCGAGGGTATTGCGGTTGCGCGGGCAGAGAAGCCCGACCTTGTTCTGCTCGATATCAATCTGCCAGACACGGATGGGTACAGCATTCTCCGCACTCTCAAGGAGGACA
>JBMCIH010000233.1:0-4740 GCA_048617055.1 Marinobacter sp.
GGCAGTGGCCCAGGCGCTGGCCAGAATCGCATAAATCAGAAGCGCATAAAAAAGCCCCGGCCGACCGGCCGGGGCTCTTCAGGGTAAACCAGACGTGTCGCTTACATCATTTCGTCGACGCGCTCACGGGTTTCCGGATCGCTGTTATAGGCTGTGGCGATCTCGTTGTAAGTCTCAACGTTGAGATCCTCGTCTTCAATGGTGCCGATCATCTCTTCGTTGGCTTCCTGCTGCAGTTTCTGCGCCTCTTCCTGGTCGCCAGCGGACTCGATCTTTTCCATGTACTCATCACGGATCTCGTTGATACCCTCCTGGGCTGCAACGAACTTCTCGAGTTCAGCGTCGTCGAAATCAGCCGCAGCGCTCTGCTCGCCTTGCATGCCGCCTTGCTGCTGGCCGCCCTGTTGCTGTTGCTGACCCTGCTGTTGGCCTTGCTGCTGACCGCCCTGCTGGGTCTGTTGCGCGATGGCGGGGCCTGCTGCGAGCAGTGCCATGGATGCGGCCAGTGATGTCAGAAGTTTAGTCATTCAAACTCTCCTTACATGAGTGCTTTTTGCCGTCAGGGACGCGGCGTTTGCCGGCCCGTTAAACGTGTGCATCCGGGTCCCTTCAAGCCCCGTGCCATATTGCCCGGAAGGCGGAAAAAATGGATATATCCTATAAATAACAATAAGTTAAATACACCACAAAGATTAAGCTCGCTTAACGCCGTCTGTGGCAATACGCCACATGAGGCATCCATGGTGTGGCATCGGGGCAGCGAACCTGCCGGAGTCCCTGCCCGAGCCCGGATATCGGGCCCGGACAGGTAGAAATTTCCGGCCACAGGAAATTATTACCGGTTGTGGCGGCCCTGGACCGTCCGCAAACGTCCCCCCCAAACCGGTCATCCTCTGGATTTCAACAACATAACGGGCCACCTGCCTGCTGGCACGTATGCTGCTGATAACTCCTCCACCAATCCACTGAAATGCGTCAGCTGTTTGGCAGGGCGCAGGGAGGAACTCTTATGGAAACCGGCGACACCTATTCCGGCAACAGCCAGCAAACGGGGACATCCTGGCAGTCGGATCCCCAGCGCCGGGCGGAAGATCTGGCGGAAGAGGCGAAGCGTGCCGCCAGGGAAAGGGCAGCGTCCGAAGCCGAGCACGGCATGCGGTCGGCCTCGGCGGCGGTCACTGACAGTGCCTCGGCGCTTGAGCAGGCGGCCCGCACCCTGGATGAACAGGGTCAGCGCACCCTTGCCCAGACCACATCCTCCATCGCATCGGGCCTGTCCGACTTCGCCCGGCGCATGGAAGAGGGCAGTCCGGAAGAGCTGGTCCGTGACATCGCCGGCCTGGCGCGCCGTAACCCGCAAATGTACATCCTGGGGGGCATCGGCGCCGGGCTGATTCTGAGCCGGTTCTTCAAGGCTTCGTCTGATTCCTCCGGGAGAACGTCATGAGGTTGCCGCCTCGCCGGCTGTAGCCACCGTTCACCGGAATACTTCCAACATAAGGAGTTAACCATGGTTGATCCAGCGCAGTCCGACTACTCCGGACCCACTACTGCCTATACCGCCCCCAAAGAGGAATCGCGGCCCGATGAACCCACCAGGGTGTACAGCCTGGTCAAGCACCTGGTGGACGATCTGGCCATACTCTTTCGCAAGGAACTGGCGTTGGCGGCCTCGGAAGTGAGTGAGTCCGTCAACGACACCAAGAAAGGCGCTACCGGCCTGGTGAGCGGGGCGGTTGTACTGAACTCTGGCTATCTGTTCCTGCTTCTGGCGGCAACGCTGGGGCTTGCCCAGATCATGGAGGCCTGGCTGGCCGCCCTGATCGTGGGTGGTATCGCTACCATTGTTGGTCTGGTGATGGTTCAGTCCGGCAAGAAGAAGCTGGAGCCTGCCAACTTCAGGCCTGACCGCACCATGCAGGAAATGCGCAAAGACAAAGAGTCGATCAAAGGGGCCACGTCATGAGCACAGCAAGGGACCATTTTCAGGAAGACATGCACAAACGGCCCGATCAGCTGGCGCGGGAGGCCGATGATGTCCGGGCCGATTTTGAGCACACGGTGGAGGAGCTGATGAATCAGTTCTCCCCCGGGGAGCTGTTCAATCAGGCGCTGAGCAAGTTCCGCGGCAGTGGCGACAGTGCCTTCGTGCAGAACCTTTCCGCCCAGATCCAGAACAACCCCATACCGGCCATTCTGGCCGGGGCCAGCCTGACCTGGCTGATGTCCGCGTCCAAACAGCCACCGGCACGCCCGGACCAGTCCTCAGGGGGCGGCCTGTCCAGCGCCAGGGACAGGTTCAGTTCGGCCACGGACCAGGTCCGGTCGTCGACCCAGATGGCCAAAGAAGGCGCCCGTGAGCGGGGTCATCAGGCTGCCGCCGGCGCCAGCGAGCTGAAGGAAAAGGTGAGCCATACCGGCCAGCAGGCCATGGAGAGTGCCCGCTCCGGTGCCCGGTCAGCAAGGGAAAACTACCAGTACCTGCTTTCAGAGCAGCCGCTGCTGGTGGGTGCCCTGGCCGTGGCGGCCGGCGCCGCCCTTGGTGCGATGTTCCCCAGGACCCAGGCGGAAGACCGGGCGATGGGGGAGATCAGTGACCAGCAAACCGGCGCCATGCGGCAAAAGGCCGAAGGCATGGCCGAGAAGGCCACCGCCAAGGCGGAGGAGAAACTGGACGAGCAACGTCCGGGCGATGGCCAGAGCGGTCCTGCCTACCCGGCCGGGCAGCGCGATGAGGCGGTTCCGACCGTCTCCCATGCCCAGATGCAGAACGAAACGCCGTCGTCAGCCTCCCCACCGGCCGGGGCCAGCGGACCCCCGGGCCACGCTGGCGTCAACAGCCGCGGCGGAGAGCGGGGAACTCCCCGGCGTGAGCCCACGTCGGCCCCCGGCCACCCGGGCACCAACCCCCCGGCCAACAACCGGGACGGCTCGGGCCAATAGCCTGTTCAGCATACCTCCACAGTGTTCATCCTGTGGAGGTATGTTTTGACGTGCACGGCGAGCGTTCCGTCAGTGGTCACCCGTTGATTCAGCTGGCGGGTTGACGACTGGAATGGATACTCAGCGCGGTAACCGTTACCAGCACCAGCGCCATACCAAGCAGTTGCGGGCTCTCCAGGTGTGCCCCCAGTACTACCACCCCGAACAGCGATGCGGTGACCGGCTCCACCATGGCCAGAATGGAGGCCACCGTGGGAGCGGTGGGGGCAAGGCCGCGGACATAGAACGCGAAGGAGATTCCGCCTCCGAGTAACCCCAGCACAGTAAACAGGGGCCAGTCGGGGGAATCCAGCACGGCCAGCGCCTGTGCCGGCCCGGCCGGCAGGCTCAGTACCACAACCAGTACCGCAAAGGCGATGGCCAGGCTTGCTGGCGGGCTGCCCACCTCAGACGCGTATTTGAAACCGAAAATAAACAGGCTGTAGGACAGCCCGGCCAGTAACCCGGCGGCGATCCCCAGGCCGGTCATGCCGCCGGGACCGGCTCGGTAGAGGCCGGTGAGCAGCACGATGCCCGTCAGCACCAGGGCGATAGCCGCCCCTTTCAGCAGCGTGGGCTTCTCCAGCCCCAGACCAAAGGAGACCAGGTATACGAACACCGGCGCGCTGTACATCAGGGTAGCCGCCACTGGCAGGCTGCCTGCCTCGATGCTCAGGAAATAGAACGAGAAGTTGCCTGCGACGCCAAGCCCGGCCAGGCCGGACCAGAGCCACAGGCGGGGGTTGCCCAGGCCGCTGCCCTGGGGATGTAGCGCCAGCCACACCAGCACGAACAGCAGCCCGACGGCACCCCGGTAGAATGACGCCACCAGCGGGTGCCAGCCCTTGTCAATGAGAAGGCCACCCATACCTCCGGCCACACCCCAGCACAGGGCCGCCAGCATAACCAGCAGGGCACCCTGGGTTCGTTGCTGCATGCGTCCTCCCACTTGTCAGAAATACCGGCCGGTCACCAGAGAGACCGGAGAATACCCGGCGCGGTGGATCACCTCCGGGCTTTTCGCCTTACCGGATCACATCCCGCAGGGACTGCTCAATCTGGCCTCCACAGTAGGCGTGCCCCAGCTCCCGGCGCTGATTGTCCAGAAAAGGCCGGATCGATGGGCGGTTTTCAATCCTCTGGCAGAGGCTTGCCACCGAAGGGGCGTTTTCCTCCAGATCTGCAGCAAGCTCCGGAAAGCTGTGGACCAGCGCGCCGAACAGGGCGGTGGCGGCGATATCGGCCACCGTGAGCCTGGAACCCAGGAGATAGCCACCGTCCGGTTGCAGGGAGTGGGCCTGGCCGGTCTTTTCGAACAGGGCCATCCACTCCGCCAGACGTCCGCTGCGAAACCGGTCCCATGCAGCCTGTTCCCATAGCATCATGCCATTGTGGTTGGTGATCTCCATAAGCAGATCGTTGCAGTCCAGAATGAGTTTCAGTGTCAGGGTCTGCGCCTCGGGCTCATCGGGAAGGTAATGGTAGGCCTTGCCCAGGTGCATCAGGATGGCCGGCATCTGGGCGAACCAGGTGTCCGCCCGGCAGTCATACAGAAACGGCGGCGCCATACCAGGATAGTGAAGCTCCAGGTTTTTCTCCGGATAGACTTCACTGGCATCCAGCTTCCGGTAGTTCGCCCGTACGTCCTCCAGGAAGATCTGTATGAAGTTGCCGCGAAAAGGCAGGCCCCAGTAATAGAGCTCGTAGTCCAGCATGGTGTGGCTCCCTTGCCGGTGGGTGTGAATGGGCCGAGTGCAG
>JBMCIH010000234.1:0-4736 GCA_048617055.1 Marinobacter sp.
GTAGGTGGCAATCTGCGGGAAAATCATGATCAGGGCCAGGCCGATGATCTCCACGATCACAAACGGAATCACCGAGGTGTAGATATCCTTCATGGTGATGCCCTTCGGCACTATGCCCTTCAGGTAGAACAGGTTGAACCCGAAGGGTGGCGTCATGTAGCCGATTTCCATGTTGATCACGAACAGGATGCCAAACCAGATCGGGTCGAAGCCGAGTGTTTCGACGATGGGTATGAACACCGGCAGGGTGATCAGCATGATGCCCACCGGATCCAGCACCATGGCCAGGAAGAAGGTGATTACCATCATCATGATGATGATGGCCCAGGGACCACCGGGGATGTCCATCATGAAGCCTTCGATCATGCTCTGGGCGCCCATGCTCTGATAGGCGGAGCTGAAGGCGTGGGCCGCGAACAGGATCCACATGATCATGCCCGTCAGCTTGAAGGTGCGCACCGAGGCGTCCCTGATCAGGTCAAAGTTCAGGGCCCGGTAGACGACGGCACAGATCAGCGCACCCAGAACGCCCATGGCGGCGGCTTCCGTCGGGGTGGTGATACCGCCGATGATGGACCCCAGCACCATGAACACCACCAGAATCGGCAGCAGCACGGCCCGCAGGGCACGGAACCGTTCCGGCCAGGTGCCGCGCTCTTCCTTGGGTATGTCAGGCGCCAGCTCCGGCTGCAGGTAGCAGCGGCCGATGATGTAGATGGCGGTCAGCACCATCAGCAGGACCCCCGGCAGGATGCCGGCAGCAAACATCTTGCCCACCGATACCCCGGTGATCAGGGCATAAAGGATCATCAGGATGGACGGCGGAATCAGGATGCCCCAGCCGCCGCCGGTGTTGATGACCCCCAGGGACATCTTCTTGTCGTAGCCGTGGGCCAGCATGGAAGGCAGTGCAATGGTGCCCATGGCCACCACAGCGGCGCCACTGATGCCCACCATGGCGGCAAAGATGGCACAGATCAGCAGGGTGCCAATGGCCAGGCCGCCTTTCAGGCCGCCCACCCAGAGCGACATCATGCGGTAGAGGTCCCGGGCGACACCGGTTCGCTCCAGAATCATGGCCATGAACACGAACAGGGGTATGGCCACCAGCGTAAAGCTGCCCATGGTGCTCCAGATCTGGGACGACACCATATAGAAGGAGTCAAAGCCCCAGGTGAAATACAGGAACACCACGGAAACGCCGCCCAGCACGAAGGCCAGGGGCAGGCCGAGCATCAGGAAAAACAGCAGGGCGCCAAAGAACAGCAGGGTGAGAATTTCAGTGCTCATGCGTCACCCTCCGTCTGGTGGTGCTCTTCGTCAATTTCGGGCTGGTAGTAGCTCAGGTTGAAGGCAATGGCGATGTCCTGCAGCAGCTTGACGATGCCCTGGAGCAACAGCAGCGCGGTGGCAATGGGCATGAACAGCTTGACCGGCCAGATGGGGGGGTCCCAGCTGGAGTTGGAGGTCTGCCACATGCCGACCGATTCCTGAGCCATGTCGTAGCTGAAGTACAGCAGGGCCAGCACGAAGATAAAGAAAATAATGGACGTGAACAGGTCAATAAAGGCCCGGGTGCGCCGGCTGAACTTGTTGTAGAAAAGGTCCACGTTGACGTGGCCATTGTGGGCCAGCAGATAGCCACCGGCCATAATACCGTAGATACCGAACAGGTACTGGGTCAGCTCGCTGGTCCAGGCCAGAGGTGAACCCAGAACATATCGGAACCCGACCTCCATCAGGAGGAACAGGAACATGAAGATCACCAGATAGGAGAACCATCGACCGATCACGTCGTTCAGTCGGGTCACTCCGGTCATGAATGCACTGATGGCACGCATGGTGTTACCTCCGGCGCAAGACAATCTTGCGGCTGTGTCAGATGGTTTTCACTAAAAAAATGGGCCTCCCCAAGGGAAGGCCCGGTTTTCACTCCTGAGTCCGCGCTTACAGGCGGCCGAGCTGACGCAGGTAATCCTTGACCATGTCTACAGCCTTGGCGGCATTGTCGCTACGCTCGGCTTCCTCGTCCCAGATGACCTGGGCCGCTTCCATCATGTGGTCCTGCACATCTTCCGGCAGGCGGTTGATTTCCACACCTTCCTCCTCGATGGCTTTCTGCAGGGTGATCTTTTCCTTGTGCTCGTACTCGTTGGTACGCACCCAGAACTGCTCCTGCAGGGCTTCCTTGACGATTTCCTGCATTTCCTCAGGCAACTTGTCCATCGCCTTCTGACTGATGATGATGACATCGGTGCCAGCAACGTTCAGAGCCGGCTTGACGTGGTACTTGGCCACTTCGTACAGGCTCATGCTGTAGGCACCCTGGGCCGCGCCCCAGTGAGCACCGTCAACAATGCCGGAATCCAGGGCGGAGTAGAGCTCGCCACCGGAAATAAAGGTGGTGGCTGCACCGGCTTCGTCCAGGAACTTCTCAAGGGCACCGGAGGAGCGGATCTTCAGTGACTCCAGATCCTCTACGCTTTCGATGGGCTCCTTTACCACCATCTCGGTCTGGTACACCTTGTCGGTGGCCCAGTAGACATCGTGCTCGGCGGCCTCTTCCTTGAGCATGTCCTCAAAGCCCATGTTCATGTGGAAGTAGGCGGCCTCGGCCGGGGTCTGGAATGCCAGGGGCAGGCCAGAGGCCACACCTGCCAGGCTGATCTTGTCCTGGGCGTAGGCCGGAGAGATGGTGCCCATCTCCAGGATGCCGCGGCTGACAGCATTGAAGGTCTCGGTGGGCTTGAACAGCGAGCCGGACTCGAACAGCTCCAGCTGAAGCTTGCCATCGGTGCGCTCATCCAGCACATCTTTCAGACGGCCAAGGCTGTCCTTGAAGGAGCTGGAGGCGCCGGGCCAGTGGGACTGCACCTTCCACTTGATGGTGTCCTGAGCGGCAGCGGGAACAGCGACGAGGGCGGCGGAGACGCCGAGGGTAAGTGCCGAAGCAAATACCGTGAATTTGTTGCGAACGTTGTTAAGCATTACTTCTTAACCTCTTTGTTGTTTTCCTGTGAAGAACTATTTCGTTCTGATTTCACCAGGCGAAACTTGTGACTGCAGAACGAATCCGCGTTTCCCAAATTTATCGCATTCGAGTGAGCGATTGCAACTCCGGTCTGCTGTTTTTCAAGCGCTCGAATACGGCAGACCGGGCCCGGTTTCGCGGACCGTAAAGTTCACGAAACCCAGAAGGAAAGATAGCTTATGCAAGGGCTTTTGTCCGCTATGCGATACCTTTGTCATTTATTTAAGCTGGGGCCAGGGCAGACCTTCGGGGAAAAGCCGGGCCTGAAGCTGACGGGCGACCCCGATCAGGGTCTTCTCGCTCCAGGCCGGGCCCACGATCTGTACCGCCCGGGGCAGGCCATCGGCCCCGAACCCCACCGGCAGGCTGATGGCCGGCAGCCCCACCACCATGGCCACCCCGGCCCATACGGTGACATCCAGGTAGGGCTCATCCCGGCCGTTGATGGTCAGGGTGCGCTCCATGGCCGGCGTGTCCTGGCTGTGGGGGAAGGGCAGGGTATTGGTGACCGGGCAGATCAGCAGATCGTGGTTCTCGAAGAAGCGGGCCCAGGTGCGCTGAAGCCTGGCCCGCTCCTCGTCCTTCTGCAGCCATTCGCCATGGCTCTGCAGGGCCGCCCGGGCGAACCGGTGGCGATAATGATCACCTTCTTCGGTGGCCAGCTTTTTGAGGCGGCGCCGGACCTTCTCCGGCAGGCCCTGACCCATGACACCGCCGAGCAGGTGGTAGTAGAGGCGGTGGTTTTTCTCCAGCGTCAGTCCCTCCGGCTGCGCGTCCCCGACCCTGGCTCCCCAGGACTTCAGCTGGTCACAGAAGCCGACCAGGCCGCTGAACACCTCCCGGTCCACCGGGGCCCAGTCGTCGTTGAGCCAGGTGGCAAACCGGTAGTCTGCCAGCGGCTTTGATTCCGGCTGCGGCAGATGGACCTGCCAGGCGGACTGGTCCTCATCGGGGCCGGCCAGCAGGTCCAGTTCCGCTTCAAGATCATCCAGGTGGCGGGCCATCGGGCCGCCCACGCCCATATCCCGTTTACCCACACTGCCGGGCGCACCCGGCACATGACCGCGCATGGGGATCAGGCCCCAGGTGGTCTTGAGCCCGTAGATGCCGCAGAAGGCGGCCGGCGTGCGGATGGAGCCGCCAATATCGCTGCCCAGCTCCAGCGGCGTGAGCCCGGCCGCCAGGGCGGCGGCAGCGCCACCGGAAGAGCCGCCGGGGGTCAGGCTGGTATTCCAGGGGTTATTGGTGGTGCCATAGATGTCATTGAAGGACTGCAGGTCACCGGCGAACTCCGGCACGTTGGTCTTGCCGAACACGATGGCCCCCGCGTCCAGCAGCCGCCGGACGGCAACCGCGGTACGGGGGGAGATATGGTTCTGGTAGCCCTTGTGCCCGGCGGTGGTGGGCCAGCCCTCGAGTTCCCAGGTTTCCTTGATGGTCATGGGCACGCCGTGGAGCGGGCCGAGATCCCGGCCTTCTTCCGCTGCCCGGTCGGCAACCCGGGCCTGCTCCCGGGCCTGATCCTCCCGCAGTACCACGATGGCGTTGAGGGCGGGGTTGTAGCGACGGCCGCGCTCCAGGAAGTGGTCCAGTACCTGTTCGCTGGAATATTCCCGGGCCTTGATGCCCCTGGCCAGGTCAAACGCCGCAATTGTGTGGAAGTCCATGATATCTCCGTTGTGTTTGTTGTGGGGTACAGACGTCT
>JBMCIH010000235.1:0-4724 GCA_048617055.1 Marinobacter sp.
CGACAGCCTGCAGGCACTTGATCAAATTCGTGTTGAATATCTTGGCAAGAAGGGTGTGATTACCCAGCAGGCGAAAACTCTGGGCAAACTGTCTGCTGAGGAGCGCCCTGCCGCCGGCCAGAAGATCAATGAAGCCAAGGGCCAGGTGGAGCAGGCGATCAATGCCCGGAGAAGCGATCTCGAGCGTGCCGCCATTGAGCAGAAACTTGCCAGTGAATCCATTGATGTGACTTTGCCTGGCCGTGGCCAGGACCTGGGTGGGTTGCACCCGGTTACCCGCACCCTGCAGCGGATCGAGCATTTTTTTGCCCGGGCAGGTTATACCGTCGAGCAGGGTCCCGAGATCGAAGACGATTACCACAACTTCGAGGCCCTGAACATTCCGGGGCATCACCCGGCGCGAGCGATGCACGACACGTTTTATTTCAACCCGGGCACACTTCTGAGAACCCACACTTCGCCGGTGCAGATTCGCACCATGGAAGCGGGCAAGCCGCCGTTCCGCATGATCTGTCCGGGCCAGGTCTACCGCTGCGACTCCGACATGACCCATACCCCCATGTTCCACCAGGTGGAAGGTCTGCTGGTGGAGCGCGATGTCAGCTTTGCTGACCTCAAGAGCACCATCGAGGAGTTTCTGCGGGTGTTTTTTGAACGGGACCTGCAGGTGCGTTTCCGCCCGTCCTATTTCCCCTTTACCGAGCCCTCCGCCGAGGTGGATATCGAGTGGGGTCGTGAGGCGGACGGCAGCATTAAGTGGCTGGAAATCATGGGCTGCGGCATGGTGCACCCGAAAGTGTTCGAGTATTGCGGCATCGACGCCGAAGACTACCGTGGCTTTGCCTTCGGGCTCGGGGTCGAGCGACTGGCCATGCTCCGGTACGGGGTCAAAGACCTGCGGATGTTCTTCGACAACGACCTGCGCTTTCTGCGCCAGTTCCGTTAATCACCAACCGTTCACCGCATCAGGACAAGGCATTTACCATGAAATTTAGCGAAAAGTGGCTGCGCGAGTGGGTTAACCCGGCCATTGGGTCCCAGGAACTGATGGACCAGATCACCATGGCCGGGCTGGAAGTGGACGGTTTCGAGCCGGTTGCCGGTGAGTTTTCCGGCGTAGTCGTCGGCGAGGTGCGGTCGGTGGCGCCCCATCCGGACGCGGACAAGCTCCGCGTCTGCGAGGTGACCGATGGTAATGAGGCGGTGCAGGTGGTCTGTGGCGCCCCCAACGTCCGCGAGGGGCTCAAGGTGCCCTTTGCCGTGGTAGGTGCGGTACTGCCGGGCAATTTCGCCATCAAGGCCGCGAAACTTCGTGGTCAGCCCTCCAATGGCATGCTGTGTTCCGAGTCGGAGCTGGGGCTGTCCGAGGACCACGCCGGCCTGATGGAGCTGCCGGAGGACGCGCCGGTGGGCCGGGATCTGAGCGACTACCTGAGCCTCAACGATGTCACCATCGATGTGGACCTGACGCCGAACCGCGCGGACTGCCTGTCACTTCGGGGCCTGGCCCGGGAAGTAGGTGTGCTGACCGGTGAGGCCGTGAATGAGCCGGACCTGAAAGGCGTTCCGGCCAGTCATGACGAAAAGCCGGCCATCGCTGTGGAGGCGCCGGCGGCGTGCCCCCGCTATCTGGGCCGTATTGTCCGCAATGTGGACCTGTCGGCGAGCACGCCCCTGTGGATGGCGGAGAAGCTGCGCCGCAGCGGCATCCGTTCCATCGATCCGGCGGTGGATGTCACCAACTATGTGATGCTGGAGCTGGGCCAGCCCCTGCACGCCTTCGACCGGGCGGAGATCGACGGCGGTATCGTGGTGCGCATGGCCAGGCCCGGTGAGCAACTGGTACTGCTTGACGGCCAGACCGTCGAACTGACCGAAGAGACGCTGGTTATTGCCGACCATCAGAAGCCCCTGGCCATTGCCGGGGTCATGGGGGGGGAGCATTCGGGTGTGACGGAAAAGACCCGCGACCTGGTGCTCGAGGCCGCCTGGTTTGAGCCGGTGGCGCTGGCGGGCAAGGCCCGGGAATACGGCCTGCATACCGACGCCTCCCACCGTTTCGAGCGTGGGGTGGACTATGAGCTGGCCCGCACGGCCATGGAGCGGGCCACCGCGCTGCTGCTGGAGATCGTCGGCGGCGAGGCCGGCGAGATTGTCGAGGTTACCAGTGAGCAGCACCTGCCCAGCCCCCGGCAGGTGACACTGAGAGCCGGACGCCTCAGCGGTGTGCTTGGCATGACCATCGAGGCGTCCCGGGTGGAGGATATCCTCAGTCGCCTGGGGCTGACCCTTGTCGACACCACCGGTGACAAGTGGACCGTCACTGTGCCCAGCTTCCGCCCGGATATCAGCATCGAGGAAGACCTGATCGAGGAAGTGGGCCGCATCTACGGCTATAACCGGCTGCCGGTGACCGAGCCCTTTGGCTCCCTGGCCATGCGGCCGCGGCAAGAGGCCGTGCGTCCGCTGTCGGCGGTGCGTGACTTTTTCGTGGCCTGTGGCTATCAGGAAGCCATTACCTACAGTTTTGTGGACCCGGCGGTGCAGGCGGTGCTTGACCCTGAGCGGGAGGGCATTGCCCTGGCCAACCCGATTTCCGCCGATCTTGCGGTCATGCGGACCACCCTGTGGAGTGGCCTGGTCAAGGCTCTGGAATACAACCAGAAGCGGCAGCAGCCCCGTATCCGCCTGTTCGAAACCGGCCTGCGGTTCGTGAAGAACGGCGAGGACATCGACCAGCAGCCTATGCTGGCGGGCATCGTGACCGGTACGCAATTGCCTGAAAACTGGGCCAATGGCCGCCGTAATGCGGATTTCTTCGACGTCAAGGGCGAGCTGGAGTCCCTGTTCTGCCTGCTGGGTGTGGAGATTCGCTTCACCGCTGGCGAGCACCCGGCACTGCACCCCGGGCAGAGTGCACAGCTCTTCCTTGGTGATCAACCGGTTGGCTGGTTAGGCACCATGCACCCCCAGGTGCAGAAAAATCTGGATCTGGATGGCACGATCCTGATGTTTGAGCTATTCTTGAATCCAATCGTTTCCGGATATGTGCCTAATTTCAAAGAATTTTCAAAATATCCTGAAGTTCGCCGCGATTTGGCTATTATTATCGGAAATGAGATTGCGTTTGCAGACGTTGACCGGGTTGTCCGTAACAATGCGGGAGAGCGTCTGACCGCATTGCGTGCGTTTGATGTCTATGAAGGCGAAAAACTGGGTGAAGGCAAGCGAAGTCTGGCCCTCAGCCTGTTCTGGCAGCATCCCGAGCGCACACTCAACGACGATGAAGTGCATGAGCTCTTCGACGGGGTAATACAGGCCCTGTGTAAAGAGCTGGGGGCGACACTGAGGAGCTAGTAATGGCGGATTTGACGAAAGCGGAAATGGCGGAAAGGCTGTACGAGGAACTGGGCCTGAACAAACGGGAAGCCAAGGAGATGGTGGAGGCTTTTTTCGACGAAATCAGAGACGCGCTCAGTCATAACGAGCAGGTGAAGTTGTCAGGCTTTGGTAATTTCGACCTGCGGGACAAGAAACAGCGTCCGGGACGGAACCCGAAAACGGGTGAAGAAATACCCATCAGCGCGCGCCGCGTGGTGACTTTCCGGCCAGGCCAGAAACTGAAGCAGAAAGTGGAAACCTATGCTGGAAGCCAGTAATAACAACGAACTGCCGGCCATTCCGGGGAAACGCTATTTCACCATTGGCGAGGTGGCCGATCTGTGCCAGGTCAAGGCCCATGTGCTGCGCTACTGGGAACAGGAGTTTCCGCAGCTGTCGCCGGTCAAGCGCCGGGGCAACCGCCGTTACTACCAGCGAGCCGATGTAATCACCATCCGCCAGATCCGCAGCCTGCTGTACGACCAGGGCTACACCATTGGCGGAGCCAAGCAGAAGCTCAATGGCGACGAGATCAAGGAAGACACCAGCCAGTACAGACAGCTTATCCGACAGATGATTACCGAACTTGAAGACGTGCTGGATGTGCTCAATTCGCCGGCGCGTTAGCGGTGGCTGCTGCTGTCGGTCAGCTGAAGCCGGCCAGGGTGCAGCACCCTGGCCGGCTTTTTTGTGCGGGGGCACCGGCGCCGCACCGTTGAACTTGCCGTCAACCACGGCTAGATTGGGTGGTATCCAACTATAGGAAAGGGCTTTGGTATGCAGGACCAGGCATCATTCAGACAGGAGTTTGTTCGCCACATGGGCAGGCTGGGGCTGCCGGTGGCGGTCGAGCCTTTTGAACACTTTTCCCTGGCCGTAGCCAATGCCTCCCAGATGGCGGCGATTCTGCCGAGACTGGACGACCAGGCACCGGTGACGGAACTGGTGCGACGCACGCTGGGGCTGGAAAAGCTGATGGTTGCCGCGGATTATGACGCGCGCGTGTATACTGCCGGGGTGATCAGCAGTATTGCCCTGGCGTCCGGCGAGTGCCGGGGCGATGGCAGCATGATGGGCCAGATGTTTCGTTTTACCTTCCAGCACCAGCTTCAGTTTCCCGGCTGGCAGACCCTCTTTCTGATGAATTCCCCCCTGGCCGACCCCGGTGCGCGCAACCCCCATGGGGTAGGGCAACGGGCACGGCTGATCGCCTGAACCCGGTGGCTGAGGTGACTGACAGCCTGCCATTCTCCCAGGCCAGCGAGAACAACAAGCACCCCATCCTGGCAGCGCTTCGCGTGCTGCTGGACGAGCCGGCGGTGGTGCTGGAGATCGGTGCCGGC
>JBMCIH010000236.1:0-4710 GCA_048617055.1 Marinobacter sp.
AGGCTGGTTTCCCGGTAGGGGCGGCGGTGGAGCACATAGGCGGGCTCCTGCTGTACCTGCCCTGCCATGGTGACCTCAGCTGTCGTGCATGCCCAGGCTCTTCAGGGCCCGGTCGCTGTCGGCCCAGCCCCGCTTCACCTTGACCCAGAGCCTCAGCATGACCTTGCTGTCGAACATGCGCTCCATGTCGGCACGGGCTTCCTGGCCGATGCGCCGCAGGCGCTCGCCCTTGTCGCCGATGACGATCTTCTTCTGGCCTTCCCGCTCCACCAGAATCAGTGCGGAGATGTGCAGGGTCTTGCCGTCGTGTTTGAATTCCTCGATTTCGACGGCCACCGAGTAAGGCAGTTCCGCTCCCAGCTGCCGGGTGATCTTCTCCCGCACCATTTCCGAGGCCACGAAGCGCTCGGAGCGGTCGGTAATCTGGTCGTCGGGGTAGAAATGCACGCTCCGGGGCAGGAACCGGGCCACGGCTTCCTCCAGCGGCTCCAGGTTCTGCCCCTTGAGGGCCGACATGGGAATGATCTCGGCAAAGTCCCGTTTGGCCGCCAGCTGTTCCAGCACCGGCAGCAGGGTTTCCCGCTTCTCGACCTGGTCCACCTTGTTCACCGCCAGGATCACCGGGCAGGTCAGGTGGGTGAGCTTCTGCAGCACCATGTCGTCGGCCGTAGTCCAGTGGTGCCGGTCCACCACGAAGACCACCACATCCACATGCTTGAGGGCGGCCGAGGCGGCCCGGTTCATGTACCGGTTCAGGGCCCGCGGCTCTTCCTCGTGCATGCCCGGAGTGTCCACGTAGATGGCCTGGACGTCACCCTCGGTCTTGATGCCGAGAATCTGGTGCCGGGTGGTCTGGGGCTTGCGGGAGGTAATGCTCAGTTTCTGGCCCAGGATATGGTTGAGCAGGGTGGACTTGCCCACGTTGGGGCGGCCCACGATGGCCACAAAGCCACAGCGGCTGTCCGGGTTTTCCGGCTGGGTACGATCGTTCATCCGTTGGTCTCCACGCCCAGCTGCTGCAGGGCAGCGCGGGCCGCCTGCTGCTCCGCGATACGCCGGCTGCTGCCGACACCGGTGGTCTTGCGATCCAGGGAAGGCAGTGCACAGGCCACATGGAAGGTCTGGGCATGGGCCTCGCCGTCCACCGAAATCACCTCGTAACGGGGCAGCGGAAATTGCCGCGACTGCAGGTATTCCTGCAGGCGGGTCTTGGGGTCTTTCTGGGTGTCCTGGATATCCAGGCGCTCCAGGCGCCTGTCGAACCAGGCCAGCACCCGTTCGCGGCAGGTGTCGAAGTCGCTGTCCAGGTAGATGGCGCCGATGACGGACTCCACCGCATCCGCCAGTATGGACTCCCGGCGGAAGCCGCCGCTTTTCATTTCCCCCGACCCCAGCCGCAGGTACTGGCCCAGCTCGAATTCGCGACCGATTTCCGCCAGCGTCACCCCCTTGACCATGCGCGCCCGCAGGCGGCTGAGCTGGCCTTCGCGGGCACGCTCGAAATGGTGATACAGGTGCTCGGCAATGATCATGTTGACCAGTGAGTCCCCCAGGAACTCCAGCCGTTCGTTGTTCTGGTTGCCGAAGCTGCGATGGGTCAGCGCCAGCAGCAGCAGTTCCGGGTTGTGGAACTGGTAGCCGATGCGGCGCTGTACTCTGTCCAGGTCGGGTTGGGTCGTCACTGTCCTGTCAGCTCATAGAAATGACTGAAACTGATCACCGCGTCAACATTGGACACCACGTGGGTGCGCACCTCGTAGTCCAGGCTGAGGATGACGGTGTCGCCGTCCTTTTCAATCTTGATGTCCTTGGCGCTGAAGCCGTCTATATTGTTGACGCTCAGGCGCCTGGTGACCAGCCGGCGCACATCGGCCGGGGTCATGTCCGACAGCCCCTCTTCACCGTCGAGGCCCTCGAGGGCGCCCTGAACCGTGTAGTCGTCAAGGTAGACCGGACCCAGCTTGATCACGAGGGTGAGCAGGCTGCCGAAGAACAGTACCGCAACCAGGATGCCCAGGGTGGAAGCGCCACGTTGGTGGGATGGTTGTTTCATACGCACGTACCTCATGCTAACGGCGGTATGCCGACAAACGTTCGCAAACTCAGTCGATGGAACCTACCCGGTCAAACGAAGGCAGGCTGGTGATGGAAGGCCACTGCATCCAGATCAGGAATGCCTTGCCCACCACCATCTCATCCGGAACCATACCCCAGAAACGGCTGTCGTTACTGTTATCCCGGTTGTCTCCCATCATGAAGTAGTGCCCATCCGGAACCCTCCACTCCCCTTCACCGACGCCGGTTCTTGCGCCCAGGTCGCGGTAGATGTGGTGTTCAACGCCATTGAGCTGTTCTTCGAGCATTTCGTAGGGCGGCAGGTTGGCCACGAAACGGGTGGGAACACGCTCGCCATTGATGAACAGTTCCTTGTTGCGGTAGCCGATACGGTCACCGGGCAGGCCGACTACCCGCTTGATGTAGTTGGTACTGCCGTCATCCGGGTAGCGGAACACCACGATGTCGCCCCGCTCCGGCTCGCCGATCTCCGCCACCTTGGTGCCGGCCACCGGCAGGCGCAGGCCATAGGCAAACTTGTTCACCAGGATGAAGTCGCCCACCTCCAGGGTCGGCAACATGGAGCCGGAGGGGATCTGGAAGGGTTCCACCAGGAACGAGCGCAACACCAGCACAATGGCCAGTACCGGGAAGAACGAGCGGCTCAGGTCCACCAGGTAGGGTTCCGGCGGCCCGGCTTGCTCATCGTCTGCCTCCGCCGCCCTGCCGCTGCCGCTGGCAACCGCGGCTCCCCCGGAGGCCTCCCAGGCGGCTTCACGGCGGGGCCGGAGGAAAAGCCGGTCACCCAGCCAGATGATGCCGGTGGCAAAGGTCAGTACGACCAGAATCAGCGGAAAATTGATGTCCATTCGGTAAAACCCTAGTTATCCACTTTGAGCACCGCCAGGAAAGCCTCCTGGGGCACTTCGACATTACCCAGCTGCTTCATCCGCTTCTTGCCTTCCTTTTGCTTCTGCAGCAGCTTCTTCTTGCGGCTGACGTCGCCACCGTAACACTTGGCCGTGACATTCTTGCGCAGGGCCTTGACGGTGACCCGCGCCACCACCTGGTTGCCGATGGCCGCCTGTATGGCGATATCGAACATCTGCCGGGGAATCAGCTCCTTCATCTTTTCGATCAGTGCCCGGCCCCGGTGATGGGCCTGTTCCCGGTGCACGATCAGCGCCAGGGCATCCACCCGCTCGCCATTGATCATTACGTCCAGGCGCACCAGATTGGCCTGCTGGAAGCGGACAAACTGGTAATCCAGTGAGGCAAACCCCCGGCTGGCGGACTTGATGCGGTCGAAGAAATCCAGCACCACCTCGGCCATCGGCAGTTCGTAGCTGAGCTGAACCTGGTTGGCCAGAAACAGCATGTTCTTCTGCACCCCGCGTTTTTCCTCACACAGCGCGATGACGTTACCGAGGTGTTCCTGGGGCACCAGTATGCTGGCCTCGACAATCGGCTCGCGCATTTCCTCGACGGAGCCCATGTCCGGCAGCCGGGAGGGATTGTCCACCTCAACCACCTCAACGCTGCGGGTGACCACCTGGTAGATGACCGTGGGCGCGGTGGTGATCAGGTCAATGTCGTATTCCCGTTCCAGCCGCTCCTGGATGATCTCCATGTGCAGCATGCCCAGGAAGCCGCAGCGGAAGCCGAAGCCCAGCGCGTCGGAGTTCTCCGGCTCGTAGAACAGAGAGGCATCGTTGAGGGTGAGCTTTTCCAGGGCATCCCGGAAGTCGTCATAATCGTCGGAACTGACCGGGAACAGGCCGGCATAGACCTGGGGCTTGACCTTCTGGAAGCCCGGGACCATCGGTGTTTCCTCGGCAAACTTCTGGTGCACGATGGTATCCCCCACCGGCGCGCCGTGGATGTCCTTGATACCGGCCACCACGAAACCCACGTCGCCGGTGCCCAGCTCGCCGGTGTCGGTGAGCTTGGGGGTGAAGATGCCCACCCGGTCGGCATTCCAGGCCTTGCCGGTGGATTTGATCTGGATCCTGTCGCCCTTGCGCAGCACCCCACGGCGGATCCGCACCAGCGACACCACACCCAGGTAGTTGTCGAACCAGGAGTCGATGATCAGCGCCTGCAGGGGAGCCTTCTCATCCCCCTGGGGCGGCGGAATCCTGCGGATCAGGTCTTCCAGCACATCCTCCACCCCCATGCCGCTCTTGGCGCTGCAGCGCACCGCGTCCTGGGCCTCGATACCGATGATGTCCTCGATTTCCCGGGCCACCCGCTCCGGCTCCGCCTGGGGCAGGTCCATCTTGTTCAGCACCGGCACCACCTCAAGCCCCTGCTCGATGGCGGTGTAGCAGTTGGCCACCGACTGCGCCTCGACCCCCTGGCCGGCATCCACCACCAGCAGGGCACCTTCACAGGCAAAGAGCGAGCGGGAGACCTCATAGGAAAAATCCACGTGGCCGGGGGTGTCGATAAAATTGAGTTTGTACTCGATACCGTCACGGGCCTTGTAGTTGAGGGTAACGCTCTGGGCCTTGATGGTGATGCCGCGCTCCCGCTCCAGGTCCATCGAATCAAGGACCTGCTCCGCCATCTCACGGTCCGTCAGCCCCCCGCAGACCTGGATAAACCGGTCCGCCAGAGTGGACTTGCCATGGTCGATGTGGGCGATGATCGAGA
>JBMCIH010000237.1:0-4707 GCA_048617055.1 Marinobacter sp.
CGCACCCAGTTGTCCTTGTTGGCCGCGAACCCGTGGACCATCAGCAGGGCGCGTTCGCCGGACGGGTTACCGTTGGTCAGGTAGGCGACGGACACGTCGTCAAGCGCCACCTCCGTGCGCTCAAGGCCAGCCTCATCACGCTCTCCGGCAATAAGCCAGGCGTACAGGTCATAACGGGAACATCCGGCCAGCAATACCGCCCCAAGCAGCCCGAGCAGCACCGCCAGCCAGGCCAGTCGGCCATGTGTCATACCATCCTCGTGTCTTTGCGCACCTGGCCGACGGGGGAGTCGCCGGAGCGTCAGCGGGTGCCGTAAACCACCATGGTCTTGCCCTTGACCTGCACCAGCCCCTGTTCCTCAAGGGTCTTGAGTACCCGGCCCACCATCTCCCGGGAACAGCCCACAATGCGACCGATTTCCTGGCGTGTGATCTTGATCTGCATGCCATCCGGGTGCGTCATGGCATCCGGTTCCTTGCACAGATCCAGCAGGGTGCGGGCCACCCGGCCGGTCACATCCAGGAACGCCAGATCCCCCACCTTGCGAGTGGTCTGGCGCAGGCGGGTCGCCATCTGCTCACCAATAAAGTAGAGCACCCGGGGATCCTGCTGGGCAATTTCCCGGAATTTGGTGTAGCTGATTTCAGCCACTTCACACTCCGTTTTCGCCTTCACCCAGGCGCTGCGGGAGTCCATGTTGTCAAACAGCCCCATCTCTCCGAAAAAGTCGCCGGAGTTCAGGTAGGCCATGATCATTTCCCGACCGTCTTCATCCTCAATAATAACAGTGACAGATCCTTTGATAATGAAAAACAGGGAATCGCTTTTGTCACCGGCGTAGATGATGGTGCTCTTGGCCGGATATCGACGACGATGGCACTGGGACAGGAAATAGTCCAGGTGCTTGGTTTTCTGCTCAACGGGCCGGACGATGGTAGCCATGGTATGTGTCGTGCCTCCTCAACTGTTGCCTTCCGTGGACACTTATCGTTTGTAACCCGCTCTCCTGCGGGAATTATAGTCTCGTGGATCCGCCGGGGGTGTTCCGCCCCGGATCCAATCCGGGTTATATGTCGATTTTATAGACGAAAAGTTACTACGACTCATGATGTTAAGCCGAGGCCGTAAAGCCGTCCATAACGCAAGTCTCAATAGAGAACCATTTCACAGGTTTTTACCACATTATGCTAGCATTTCGGTCCTCTTTCAGACCAAAGGATATTTCCCATGAAAGCAACTATCGACTGGACCGGCAATGCCTCTTTCCGCGCCACCAGTGGCAGCGGCCATCAGGTGCAGATGGATGGCCCGCCGGACCATGGCGGCGAGAATCTCGGCCCGCGCCCCATGGAGATGCTGCTGATGGGTCTGGGCGGCTGTTCCTCGTTCGATGTGATGAGCATTCTGCACAAAAGCCGACAGGAAGTGACAGGCTGTCATGCCGAACTGGAAGCGGAGCGGGCCGACGCCATACCGGCGGTGTTCACCCGGATCCATCTGCACTTCGTGGTGACCGGCCATAACCTCAGGGAAAACCTGGTCAGGCGGGCAGTCAGCCTGTCAGCGGAGAAGTACTGTTCGGCCTCCATCATGCTCGAGCACGCCGGCGTGGAAATCACCCACAGCCACGAAATCCGGCAGGCCTGATCCTGCGGATCACCGGGATCCGGCCCGCCTGACACCCTGGCCAGCGATGCTAAAATGTCTTTCAATACTCTATTCAAGCGGATTAGCGGTGTGCATAATACGCACCCTTCTCCGCCGGTCTGCGCAAAGAATGACCGGCTGCCCGTTGTTTCACCGGGTCAGCCGGGCTACCACCGGTGGCGGCCTAGGCAGACCGGACCATCCGTGACATGTGGACGTGTCTGCAATTATTCATCTCCATTATCCGGAGGGGCTGAACATGGAATCCAAACTCCAGCTGCACGGCTTCAACAACCTGACCAAATCCCTGAGCTTCAATATCTACGACATCTGTTATGCGCAGACCGAAGAGCAGCGTAAGGCCTATATCGACTACATCGACGAGATGTACAACGCTGAGCGACTGACCCAGATTCTCACGGACGTGGTGAAGATTATCGGTGCCAATGTGCTCAACATTGCCCGCCAGGACTACGAGCCCCACGGTGCCTCCGTCACCATGCTCATCGCAGAGCATGAACTGTCAAGCGGCGAGCCGGACAACGAAGAGTCCCCCGGTCCCCTGCCGGACGCCATTGTTGCCCACCTGGACAAGAGCCATGTGACCGTGCACACCTATCCGGAGAGTCACCCCCATGAGGGCATCAGCACTTTCCGGGCAGACATCGATGTGTCCACCTGTGGCCTGATCTCGCCCCTGAAGGTGCTCAACTACCTGATCCACAGTTTCGACTCGGACGTGGTAACCGTGGACTACCGGGTACGGGGCTTCACCCGGGATGTAGACGGCACCAAGCACTATATTGATCACGACATCAACTCGATCCAGAACTATCTGACCGAAGACACCCGCAACGCCTACCAGATGATCGACGTCAACGTGTACCAGGAGAACCTGTTTCACACCAAGATGATGCTCAAGAACTTCGATCTGGATAACTATGTGTTCGGCATCAATGCCCGGGATCTGGGGGAGGAGGAGGCCAGCTCCATCGAGGAACGGCTGAAGCGGGAAATGCTGGAGATCTTCTACTCCCGCAACGTGGTGGAATAGGCCGGCAGGCCCCGGCGCAACGGAACCCCTCCCCGGCGGCAGGCCATGCCGGGCCTGCCCGCCCTTCTCCAGATTGTTCAGTTCTCCGGATCGTTCAGTTTTACTGAAGCATGCCTGCGGAATTTTCCGGTTTCTTTGCCCGTGGCGGCGGCCTTTAATGGGTACTGGTTCACTGCCAACGGAGACTCCCATGACCGATCGCGCCATCGACCACATCATTACCGCCCGGGAAATGTCTGAGGGCGCCGGCGTGCGCATTCGCCGCTCCCTGGGCAGAACCCAGCAGGACCGGCTGGACCCCTTCCTGATGCTGGACGAGTTCGGTTCTGACCAGCCTCAGGACTATGTCGCGGGCTTTCCGGCCCACCCACACCGGGGCTTCGAAACCGTCACCTACATGATTGAGGGGCACATGCTCCATGAGGATCACCTGGGCAACCGGGGTGACCTGCGCAATGGCGGGGTCCAGTGGATGACGGCAGGCCGCGGTATCGTGCACTCGGAGATGCCCCAGCAGGAGGAAGGCGTTATGCGGGGCTTCCAGCTGTGGCTGAACCTGCCAGCGGCGGAAAAGATGAAACCCGCCGGCTACCGGGACATCCAGCCGGAGGACATACCGGTCATCCGGCAAGCCGGTGCTGATATCCGCCTTATCGCCGGGTCACTGGAACTGGCCGGGCAGAGACACCAGGGCGCGGTGACCGGTGGCACCACCGAGCCCCTGTATGCGGACCTCCAGCTGACGCCCAGGGCCAGGCTCGCCCTGCCGGTGCCGGAGCATCTCAACGCCATGGTCTACCTGTACGAGGGTATGGCCGTTGTGGGTGATCAGGAGGTGCCCCGCAGCGCCGCAACAGTGCTGGGCCAGGGCGACCGGCTGACACTGACCGCCGGCCCAGAGGGCGCCCGGCTGTTGCTAATCGCCGGCCGTCCCATTGGCGAGCCCGTGGTGCAGTATGGCCCTTTTGTAATGACCAGCCGCGAGGAGATCGAGCAGACGCTGCGGGACTACCGCAGCGGACACCTGACCGGCTGAGCCAGGCCGGACGGAGGCTCAAGGTGAACCATGGCTCTCCAGCAGGCCCGGTTTCTCGATCACATAGCCCTGGCCATAATCCACCCCAAGCTTGCGCAGCATGTCCAGGGCCGCCCGGCTCTCGATGTGGGTGGCAATTACCTCCCGGTTCAGGTAATGGGCCATCTCCACCATGGAGCGCACCATGGCCTGGTCGGTTTCACTGTCGGCAATCTGACCCACAAACGCGCCGTCAAGCTTGACCATGTCCACCGGCAGGCTGCGCATGTACTGATAAGAGGTGGGGCCGGCACCGAAATTTCCCAGGCAGAAGCGGCAGCCCAGCTCCTGCATCTCAGCGATGAATTCCGCTACCGAATCGAGATCCCGGATGGCGGCAGCCTCGGTGATCTCGAACCACAGGCGCTCTATGGGGGCATCCTTCTCACTGAGCTTGCTGTAGATGAACTCCAGCAGGCTTTCGTCGTTCAGGGAATAGCCCGACAGATTGATGCAGTACCCCGGCTGGTTCTCCTCCCCCCGCGCCGCCTGAGGGCTTTGCGTACGCAGCCAGTCGAGCATGTAGCCCACCACCCAGCGGTCCACCGACTGCATGCGGTTGTACCTTTCCGCCATGCGCACGAAGTCGGCGGCGGTAATCAGGTTACCCTGATCATCGTACATACTGATCAGCACTTCGTACTGGGTCGGCAGCCGGGTGTGTTTGTGCAGGGGAATGATTTTCTGGCAGCGCAGGAGCATCCGTTCCTGATCCAGGTCCCCCAGGCTGGCCACCTTGGCGGCGATCTGCTCCTGCTGCTCGTAGTGCGCCGGGTCGAGATGGTAGACCACGTACTTGCCCTGGCCGCGGGTCTTGGCGACCTTGCAGGCCTCCTCAGTGGCCCTGAGCCAGCGTCCGGCGGTGGTCAGCGCCGGCAACTGGGGTGCCAGGCCGGCACTTGCGGACAGGCCGTAGCGGCGCCCTTTCCA
>JBMCIH010000238.1:0-4703 GCA_048617055.1 Marinobacter sp.
GGTGCTGGCGGCGCTGTTCTGGCCCGGTGTCGGGCTGTGGCGAAGCACCCCTGCCACGACACCGGAAATGGTTCAGCCAGTGACCGCTCCCACCGCCGGTGATGCCCGGTCCTTGGCTCCGGAGGTGGCGGTCACCGAGCCGGAGGCCGCCGAAGCAGGCCCGTTTGCCGATGACCAGGATAATTCCGGTAAGGGCATGGAAGCGTCGCAGACCGACCTTCCGGGGATCGATGCGGACAGTGAGGACGTTGTGGTGCTGGAAACGCCCGGTGAAGCGCCTACAGTCATCGTGCCCACCGTCCGGCCGGTTAACCCGGAAGGGGAAAGTGATGACGCCTATAGCCCCACCCCCTGGGAGGGCCGCGTTCCCCACCTGGTGGAGTTACCCATGGCGTTCCAGCGTCAGGTTCCGGATCTGGTGTTCAACAGCCATGTCTATTCTGAACGCCGCTCGGCCCGGAGTGTGATGATTAACAACCGCTATCTGAGAATGGGGGACTCGTTCGGCCCGCTGACCGTTGAGCGGATAACCGAGCAGGGTGTCGAGCTGAGCATGGATGGCCAGCGATTCCGCGTGGGCGTGGTGCGCGACTGGAGCAGTCCGCGCTGATGCCTCTGAGCGACGACGTCAAAGCCGAAATTCAGCAGGCCTACCGTGATGTCCTTGCCGGCAAGGGCATCCGGGCCCGTTATGGCCAGCGTCTGATGATTGCCGAAATTGCCCGCTATATGGGCGATATTACCGAGGATGACGGCAGGCGACCTCCCGGCCTGCCGCCTGCGTGGTGGAGGCGGGTACCGGTACCGGCAAGACCCTGGGCTACCTGATTGCGGCCATTCCGGTGGCCCGAGCCCTGGGCAAGACCCTGGTGATCTCCACCGCCACCGTGGCACTGCAGGACCAGATCATCAGCAAGGATTTGCCCGACCTTGAGCAACATACCCGGCTGGCGTTCGACTGGACCCTGGCCAAGGGCCGCGGCCGCTACCTGTGCCTGTCCCGTCTGGAAACGCGGCTGCAGGACGAAGGCCACGGTGACAGCGACACCATGCCCCTGTTCCTGCTGGACGAGGGCCGGGAGCAGGAACCGGGCACCCGGGCCTTCTTCGAGGAAATGCTCGGCCAGTACGGCGCCCGCCAGTGGGACGGCGACCGGGATCACTGGCCCAGCACCATTCCCGACGATATCTGGCGCCAGGTCACCACCGACCACCGCCAGTGCACCAACCGCCATTGCGCCTATTTCGACAACTGTGCCTTTTTCGACGCCCGCAAGGGTCTGGAAACTGCGGATGTGGTGGTGGCCAACCACGACCTGGTGCTGGCGGACCTGGCGCTCGGCGGAGGCGCCATACTGCCGGAGCCGGAGAACGCCCTCTACATTTTCGACGAGGCTCACCACCTGCCGGACAAGGCGCTCAACCACTTTGCCGCCTCCGTGCCGCTGAACAGCACCGGGCAATGGCTCAAGCAACTGGGGCAGGCGCTGACGAAGATTCAGCCCTGGTTGCCGCCGTCCACCGTCGCCGGTCGTACCGTGGAAAAGATCTCCCAGGCATCCCGGGTGCTGGATGACTGCCTGAATCAGGTTCAGGACCACCTGCTGACCAGTATCCAATGGGAGTTCTCGGAGGAACGCCGCAGTGCCCAGTGGCGTTACCCCGAAGGGGAGCTGCCGCAACAGTTGCTGGTCCTGGCCACGGAAACCCGCACCGCAACCGCCGCGCTGGTACGCCACCTGGGCACGCTCACCGAGGAACTGCAGAAGGGCTTTGACGAACGCAAGGACCACGAACTGGACCGGGACACGGCGGAGGCCTGGTACCCGGTGATGGGCGCCTTTCATGCCCGTGCCGAAGACCAGTCGCGCCTGTGGGAAGCCTGGTGCGACAGCCCGCCGCCGGTGGCTGGGGGCGGCCACCGGCCACCGCCACCGGCCCGCTGGGCGGTGCGCCAGCGCTGGGATCATGGCGAGGAGGTGACGCTCTACAGCAGCCCGGTACTGGCCGATAACCTGCTGTACACCCGGCTCTGGTCCCGGGCCCACGGTGCGGTGCTGACCAGTGCCACACTGACCGCCCTGGGTCGCTTTGACCGCCTGCGCTCCCGGGCCGGCCTCCCCGCCGACAGCCATTATCTGGTGGTGCCCAGTTCCTTCCGCTATGGGGAGATGGCCACGGTGGAAGTGCCCCCCATGGATGCGCTGCCCACCGATACCGAGGCCTTCACGGCGGCGCTGGTCAAGCGTTTGCCGGAGCTGTGGGCCACGGAAAAGGCAACCCTGGTGCTGTTCACCTCCCGGCGTCAGATGATCGCCGTGCGGGACCAGCTTGCCCCCGAACACCCGGGGCTGATCACCACCCAGGACGATATGGCCAAGGGCTCGGTGCTGCGCCACCATTGCGAGCGGGTGGATGCGGGCAAGCCTTCAGTGCTGTTCGGCGTGGCCAGCTTTGCCGAAGGCATTGACCTGCCTGGCCGCTACCTGGACCACGTGGTGATCACGCGGCTGCCGTTCTCGGTTCCGGACGACCCCATCGAGGCCAGCCTGGCGGAGTGGGTGACCAGCCGTGGGGGCAATCCGTTCATGGAGATCACCGTGCCCGATGCGTCGGTCAAGCTGGTGCAGGCGGTGGGGCGGCTGCTGCGTACGGAGTCCGATACCGGCCGGGTGTCGATTCTCGACCGGCGCATTGTCAGCCGGCGCTACGGCCAGCTGCTGCTGGACGCACTGCCCCCGTTCCGGAGAATCATACAGTAGGGCCATTTCTGTAACTGCCGCAACTTGCACTGCGGGGATTTGCGCTACACTGAGTGTTCGGACACTCTCTATTCTCAAAAAGAATGAAAACAACTATCTTTATGCGTATTGTGGTGACTGTTCTGGTCACTCAGACGCATGACCGGTGGCGGGGCGCAATGCCCACGGTCCACTTAGGGAGCGAAAGGATCAATGAAATTACAGCAGCTGCGATATATCTGGGAAGTCGCCCATCACGACCTCAATGTTTCCGCCACGGCCCAGAGCCTGTTCACCTCCCAGCCTGGTATCTCCAAGCAGATCCGCCTGCTCGAGGATGAGCTGGGGATCGAGGTTTTTGCCCGCAGCGGCAAGCACCTGACCCGGATCACCCCCGGCGGGGAAACCATCATCCGTGAGGCGGGGGAGATCCTGCGGCGGGTGGAGGGCATCAAGAAGATCGCCCAGGAGTTCAGCAACCAGCGCAAGGGTGACCTGAGCATCGCCACCACCCATACCCAGGCACGCTACGCGCTGCCCCCGGTGATCCAGGGGTTTATCGAGGCCTATCCGGACGTGTCCCTGCACATGCACCAGGGCACGCCCATGCAGATATCCGAAATGGCCGCCAACGGCGCGGTGGATTTTGCCATCGCCACCGAGGCCATGGAGCTGTTCAATGACCTGATCATGATGCCGTGCTACCGCTGGAACCGTTGCGTGATCGTGCCCCGGGGCCATCCCCTGACGCAACTTTCGGAGCTGACCCTGCCGGAACTTGCCCGGCACCCGCTGGTTACCTATGTGTTCGGTTTCACCGGCCGCTCAAAGCTTGACGAAGCCTTCCAGAATGAAGGGCTGGAGCCCAAGGTGGTGTTCACCGCGGCCGATGCGGACGTGATCAAGACCTACGTTCGCCTGGGCCTGGGCGTGGGCATTATTGCGTCCATGGCCTATGACCCGGAGGCGGACTCCGACCTGGTGTCCCTGGACGCCAGCAAGCTGTTCCGGTCCAGTGTCACCCGCATCGGTTTCCGCAAGGGTACCTTCATGCGTGGCTATATGTACGATTTTGTCGAGAGGTTCGCGCCCCACCTGACCCGCGACAAGGTTAATGAGGCCGTGGCCCACCAGGGCAGCCGGCAGGAGATCGAAGACCTGTTCCGGGACGTGGAACTGCCCCTGTACTGAGGCAGTTTCCACCGGGAAGGTTGCGGGGAAGGGTGGTCAGGCATCCGGGGGCAGGTCGCTGGCAATCAGATTACCCGCGTGCAGTCCACACTCCTTCTGGGTAGCTTCCTCCCACCACCAGCGGCCTTCGCGTTCGTGCTGCCCCGGCAGCACCGGTCGGGTGCAGGGTTCACAGCCAATGCTGACAAAGCCCCGCTCGTGCAGCCGGTTGTAGGGCGCCTCGGTCATGCGGATGTAGTCCCAGACTTCCTTCGAGGTCCAGTTGGCCAGCGGGTTGAACTTCACCAGTTCGCCATGGCGGCCACCGAAGGTGCCGTCGAGCTGAACCACCGGCACATCGTTGCGGGTGCCCGGGCTCTGGTCCCGCCGCTGCCCGGTAATCCAGGCATCCAGGGTATTGAGCTTGCGACCCAGGGGCTCCACCTTACGGATGCCGCAGCACTCACCATGGCCGTCCTCGTAGAAGCTGAACATGCCCTTTGTGCTCACCAGTGCCTGTATGGCTTCGGTGTCCGGGTACTGGAACTCGATGTCGATACCGTAGTGCTTGCGCACCCGCTCGAAGAACTCGTAGGTCTCCGGGTGCAGGCGGCCGGTATCCAGGGAAAAAACCCGCAGGCGGTCGGTCAGCTTGTGGGCCATCTCGATCAGGGCCACGTCCTCCGCGCCGCTGAAGGAAATGGCGATTTCGTCATAGCGGGCCAGGGCGGCCTTGAGGATGGCCCTCGGACTCTGGCCCTCCAACTCTCTCTGAAGCTGCTCAATGTCGGT
>JBMCIH010000239.1:0-4697 GCA_048617055.1 Marinobacter sp.
GCTCGCACTGATCCGGCAGCTCCAGGCCCCCCCCTGGGAGTTGATCGGCACCGTCGACTACAGCGACCCGGCAGCCCTCTATCCGGTCCACTTCCTGCTGTTCCATGTGCTCTACCGCCTGCGGGAAGAGCTCGCCGGCAGGGGGGAGACACTGACCATCTCACCGCTGGCTATCAGCCTCGGCACCTCCGATGTGGTGGCCGGCCCAGGCGTGCCTGGCCAGACGGACCCGTTGCGGACGTTCTACCTGGACCTGGACCAGTACCAGATGCCGGAGGCCGACATTCACCGCATGGTGGATGATTTCTGGGCCGGGCGTGTGCACCAGCGCCCGGGCCGTGACAGCGCTGAGCGGGCAGCCGCCGTGCTGGGGTTCGACGCGGTCCCCGGGGACTTTGCCCTTGTCAGGCACCGCTTTCGCCGGGCGGTCATGCGAGCCCATCCGGACCGCGGCGGCGACACCGGCCAGGTCCAGCAGCTGAACGAGGCTTTCACCATTCTGCGTCATTATTACCGATACGGAGACCGATCATGCTGAACCGAACCCTGCTGGCAGCGGGTCTGCTCGCTGTAGCGCCAATCACTGCCCAGGCAGACCTGGTGGTGTTGCAGTACCATCATATCAGCGACGACACACCGGCCAGCACCAGCACTGACGTCGAACTGTTCCGGGACCATCTGGAGCGGATCCGGGAGCTGGGCCTGGAGGTGGTCCCGCTGGAGGAAGCGACCCGGGCCGCCCTCAGGGGGGAGCTGGAAGACCGGCAGCAGGTCGCCATCACTTTTGACGATGCCTACGAGTCGGTCTGGACCACCGCCGCCCCCCTGCTGGAGGAATATGGCTACCCCTACACCATTTTCATCAATACAGAGGCGGTGGGCAGCCGGGGCACCATGACCTGGGAACAGCTTGAAAAGGCGGCTGACCAGCCCGGTGTCACCCTTGCCAATCACAACCACGACCATACCCATCTGCCCAGGCGCCCGGATGAGTCGCAGCAAGACTGGCAGAAGCGGGCAGAGGAAGGCATGGACCGGGCACAGTCGGAACTGGAGGAGCGCCTGGGTGTGAATGAACCGCTGTTCGCCTACCCCTACGGCGAGTATGACGCCGGCGTTGAGAAACTGGTTGACGAGCGAAACTGGCTTGGCTATGGCCAGCAATCCGGCGCCATAGGCGCCACGTCCGATCCCAGCCGGCTGCCGCGCTTTCCCATGGCCACCGCCTTCGGTCAGCTCGACAGCCTCAACGACAAGTTGCACAGCCGCGCCCTTCCGGTGGACGCCAGCCAGCTGCCTGACGGTATCCTTAAGGACAATCCGCCGGAGCTGTCCCTGGAGCTGCCCGACGAGCTGCGCCCTGATGCCCTCACCTGCTTTGCCTCCGGCCAGGGCCGCCTGCCCGCTGATGTGGACGGGCAGACGGTGACAGTGAAGGCGCCCGAGCGGTTCAGTACCCGGCGGGTCCGCTACAACTGCACCTATCCCGCCGGTGATGGCCGCTTCTACTGGCTGTCACAGCAATGGGTGGACCTGAGCCAGCCGGAAGACTAGCAGCCAATAGCTGGCAGGCTAGACGGAGAAGGCCACCCCCATCAGCAGGTAACCCAGCAGGGTCACCAGCAAGATGCCGATCAGGTTCAGCACAAAACCGGCCTTGATCATGTCGCTGATGGCCAGGTGGCCGCTGCCGAACACGATGGCGTTGGGCGGCGTGGCCACCGGCATCATGAAGGCGCAGCTGGCGGCAATGGCGGCTGGCACGGTGAGCAGAACCGGTGAGATGTCCTGCCCCATGGCAAGGGCGCCGAGCAGGGGCAGGAAGGCGGCAGCGGTGGCGGTATTACTGGTGACTTCGGTAAGAAAGATGATCACCGCCACCACCAGGCCCACCAGCATCAGCATGGGCAGCATATCAAGCGCCGACATGCTCTCGGCAATGGCATCGGCCAGCCCGGAACTGCTGATCACCCCGGCCAGCGCCAGGCCGCCGCCAAACAGCAGCAATACGCCCCAGGGAAGGTCCCGGGCGACGTCCCACTCCATCAGCGCGTTGCCGTCCCGCTGTCCGGAACGGATCAGGAACAGCATGATGGCGGCGAAGATGGCAATGACCGTGTCACTGACCCACGACAGCGCCGCCAGATCGGAATACAGCGGCCGGAAGATCCAGGCCGCGGCGGTCAGGACGAACACAATGGCCACGCGCACTTCCGCATTGGACATCCGGCCCAGGCCGGCGAGTTCATCCCGGATCGACTGGCCCGAGTCGCCGGACCCGCCGAGGCCGAAGTCCCGCCGGGTCAGCCACCACCAGATGATCACCAGCATCAGCAGGGCGATGGGCACCCCGATGACCATCCACTGGGCAAAGCCCACATTGATGCCCTCATCGCTCAGGTAGCCTGCCAGCAGCGCGTTGGGCGGCGTGCCGATCAGGGTCGCAATGCCCCCTACGCTGGCGGAGTAGGCTATGGCCAGCAGCAGCGCCACCGCGAACCGGCGCCGGCTGTCCTCATCGCTGCCCTCCATCATGCTCAGTACCGACAGGCCGATGGGCAGCATCATGATGGTGGTGGCGGTGTTGGACACCCACATGCTCAGGAAGGCGGTTGCCAGCATGAAGCCGCCGATCTGACGCCGGGGGCTGGTGCCCACCTTCAGCAATATATGCAGCGCCACCCGCCGGTGCAGGTTCCAGCGCTGCATGGCCAGCCCCAGGGTGAAGCCCCCCAGGAACAGGAAGATGATCGGATTGGCGTAAGGGGTGGTGGCGTCCTTTACCGAGCCCAGGTCCAGCGCCGGAATCAGCACAATCGGCACCAGCGAGGTGGCCGGAATCGGAATGGCCTCGGTGGCCCACCAGGCAGCCATCAGCATCATCAGGCCCAGGGCCGCCCAGGCGGACCCCGGGAGGTCACCGGGCGGCGGAAACAGCAGGGTGATCAGCAGCAGGACGAGGCCGGTAAAAAGACCAATCAGACGGCTCCGGGGCATCCCCCCCTTTGGGGCATCGTCGGCAGTCGTTGTCATGGCTATGGTGTCCTTTTCGGTGGCCTGGCCGGGGTCCGCCGGTAACGAGGCCCCGGGCCGGCAGGGTGAGTTTGTTATTCCGCGGCTTCAGCGCAATGGACGCACAGTGAGGTCCAGGGCAGCACCTTCAGACGCTCGGGATTGATATCATTGCCACAGCGTTCGCAGGTTTCCCCTTCGCCCCGCTCGATCCGGTCCAGGGCGTGCATAACCTGACGCAACTCCTCCCTGACTTCCTGTTCCAGGGAGTCCACCACCTCGTCATTCTGTCGCTGCACTGCCTGTTCCGAGAAGTCCGCCTCCAGCCTGCCGTCTTCCCGGTGCTGGTGGGCCTGGTAACGCTCCAGACGCAGGGTCAGTTCCTGTTTGAGCCGTTCCAGTTCTCCTTTGCGGGGTTCGGCCATGAGATGCAACCTCCTGAATATCAGCGAAACAAAGTGTCAAGAATATCGAAAAGAATGGCTGACCATTTGATGTCCGTCAAAACACAGCCGCAAACGGGCTCACACAATAAACCCGCTTCACAAGGCTGTCCTGTTGACTTATTGCGAAACCAACAACCACAAGCGGAACCCTCATGGCCAACCATCTTCCCATCGAGAGCATTATGCGCTCCGGAGTTCCGATTCACTGTGCACCGGATACGCCCCTGAGCCAGGCTGCGCGGCTGATGGCCGACCACGGCTGCAGTTCGATCGTGGTCATGGAGGACAATGAACCTGTGGGCATCTGGACCGAACATGACGCCCTGCTGGTGAATTTTGCCGACCCGGAGTCGCTCCATCGCCCCATCTCCCAGGCCATGAGTGCCCCGGTAGCGTGCATTTCCGCAGGCACCAGCATTGCCGAAGCGGCCATGCGGTTTCGCAAGGAGCGGCGGCGTCACTTCCTGGTGCGGGACCATCGGAATCGTGTTGTCGGCATCCTGAGCCAGAGTGACATCGCCATGAACCAGGGCCTTGAGCCTTACCTGCGCCTGCGGGAAGTGCACTCTGCCCTCTGTCAGAGCCCGCTCATGTTATCCGGCAGCCTGAAGCTGTCCGCCGCGGCCCGGCGCATGCACCGGACCCATCATGACGCCGCGTTGGTAATCTGTGAGGAACAGGGCCCGGGCGTGCTGACCGAACGCGACGTATTGCGCTTTATCAGCAATTACCCGGGGGACACCCCGATCTCCGGACTGGCCAGCCGGCCCCTGCTTACCGTGGGCCTGCACGAGCCGCTGATCCGGGCCCGGGACCTGTTGCTGGACCATCGGGTACGCCACCTGGGCGTAGTCAATGAAGACGGCGAACTGAACGGCCTGCTGGGCTTCTCCGACCTTGTTGCCGGGGCCGAACACATGTACCTGGAGGATCTGCGGGCCACCCTCGAGCAGCGTGATGAGGCCCTGGCCCAGTCACGCCGTCACCTGCAGCTGGCGGAACGGGTCATCGAGTCGTCCCTGGAAGGCATTGTGATCACCGATCACCAGATGCGGATACAGTTCGTGAACCCGGCGTTCACCCAGCTGACCGGCTATCAGCCCGACGAAGTGATTGGCCGCTCCCCCGGCCTGCTGTCCTCCGGCCGGCACGATTCCGCCTTTTACCGGGAAATGTGGGAGGCCCTCAGTGCTACCGGGCGCTGGCGCGGGGAAATCTGGAACCGGCGCAAAACCGGCG
>JBMCIH010000240.1:0-4695 GCA_048617055.1 Marinobacter sp.
CCCTCCGACGTGGGCGGACTGGCGGCCATCAAGGCCTGGTTTTACAAGCGAAGGCGGGGCTTTTCTCAAAAAGCCCGGAAGGCCGGCCTGCCCCCGCCCAAGGGAATCCTGCTGCTGGGCGTGCCCGGCTCCGGCAAAAGCCTGACCGCCCGGGCCCTGACAGCGATCTGGTCTCTTCCCCTGCTGCGGCTGGACACGGGCCGCCTTTTCAGCGGCCAGGTGGGCGCCTCGGAAGAACGGGTCCGCCAGGCCCTGGCCTCCGCGGAGGCCATGTCGCCCTGCGTTCTCTGGATCGATGAGCTGGACAAAGCCATGGCCGGCCTGGGCAGTTCCGCTGACTCGGACGCCGGCACGGCCGCCCGGGTGTTTGCCACCCTGGCCACCTGGAGCCGTTGCAAGGGCAAGCTGCCGCCCCTGTCCCGGGCGGCCCACAAGGGCAGTTTCGGGCACCTGCTGGTGGTCGCCGGCGACCGGGGGTTCGGGGGCGCCGGCCTGCTGGCGGCGGAAGCCGCTGCCCGCAGTGGTGCCGGGCTGGTGAGCCTCGCGACCCGGCCGGAGCATATCGCGCCGGCCCTGGCCCGGTGCCCGTCACTGATGGTAAGGGGGGTGGACCATGGCAATGAACTGGCGCCACTGCTGGAGAAGGCCGATGCAGTGGTCTGCGGCCCGGGGCTCGGGCAGGCGGCCTGGGGGCAGCAGATGCTGCGGCAGGTGCTGGACTCCGGCAAACCCCGGCTGCTGGATGCGGATGCCCTGAACCTGCTGGCGGCCGGGGCAGCGGTGTGCTCGGATCAGCAGGTGCTGACGCCTCATCCCGGTGAGGCCGCCCGGCTGCTTGGATGCTCCGTGGCGGAGGTGGAAGCGGACCGGCTGTCCGCTGTCCGGCAGCTGCAGCAGACCTATGGCGGGATCACCCTGCTGAAGGGCGCCGGTACGCTGGTGGCGGCGCCGGGGCAGTTGCCAGTGCTGATCGGAGGCGCCAACCCCGGCATGGCCACCGGTGGTATGGGTGACATACTGTCCGGCATTGTGGGCGGTTTCATGGCCCAGGCGGTCAGATCCGGTGCCATGGACCTTGCCGGCGGCACCATCAACGCCGCCGCCCTGCACCTGGCGGCCGCCAGCGTGGCGTCGCGGCAGCGGGGCTACCGGTCGCTGCTGCCGATGGATGTGATTGATACCCTGCCCACGGTGCTGGCGGGGGCCGAACCCCGGCTTGTGGAGAATGACCGATGACTGAACGTACGGTATGGCTTGCCGACGAGGCGGCAACCGTAGCGGCCGGTAAAAGTCTTGCAAATGCGGTGAAACAGGTGGCTTTGGAGCAGGGTCTTGTTATATTTCTCCATGGCAGCCTGGGGGCGGGCAAGACCACATTCAGCCGCGGCTTTATTCAGGGGCTGGGGCATGAGGGCGCAGTCAAGAGCCCGACCTATACACTGGTTGAGCCCTATGAGCATCTTGAGCCGGCCACCTGGCATTTCGACCTCTACCGGCTGGGCGATCCGGAAGAGCTTGAGTTCATGGGCATCCGGGATTACCTGACCCCTGGCAATGTGTGCCTGGTGGAATGGCCGGAGCGGGGAGCGGGCATACTGCCTATGCCGGACCTGGAGCTGACCCTGACCCCTGACCGAGGCGGTCGCGCCCTGGTGCTGTTGCCGCGTACGGGTACCGGCAGGCGGCTGCTGAACCGGCTGGACAATACGAACACGAACGCCACTGGGGGCCAGGGGCAGATATCAGAGACGGACCAGGATTGAGGGCCCGCATATGACAATAACAGGAACCGTCAGGGACCATCTGCCACCACTGCTCGCCACGCTCATGGTAATCATGCTGTGGCCTCTGGCTGCCAACGCCGGCACAGAGGTTGAGGGCGCCCGGATCTGGCCGGCGCCGGACCACACCCGGCTGGTCTTCGACACCGGATCCGCGGTCGAGCACACCATTTTCTCGCTGGAGGACCCGTCGCGCCTGGTGATCGACATGAAAGACGCCACCCTGCGCACGAGTCTCGACAAGCTGGATCTGGGGGACAGCCCGGTCAAGGGTATCCGAAGCGCCACACGTAACGGCAACGACCTGCGGGTTGTGCTGGACCTGAGCAAGGACATCAAACCCCGCAGTTTTCAGCTCGAACCCAACCAGCAGTACGGCCACCGCCTGGTGGTTGACCTGATCGAGGAAGACCGTGAATCGCTCAGGGACATGACCAAGCCCATCGTCCGCAAGGACACCGGGGGCGAGCGCGACATCGTGGTGGTCATCGATGCCGGGCATGGGGGTGAGGACCCGGGTGCCATAGGCCCGAACGGCACCCTCGAAAAGGACGTGGTGTTTGCCATGGCCCAGGAGCTGAAGGACTTCATCGACAGCAAGCCCGGGTACGAGGCCCGCCTTACCCGCACCGGTGACTACTACATTGACCTGCGGCGGCGCATGCTGCTGGCCCGCAAGCACAAGGCAGACCTCTTTGTGTCCGTGCATGCCGACGCCTTCCGCAGCCCCCGGCCCAGCGGGGCCTCGGTGTTTGCCCTGTCCCAGCAGGGCGCCACCAGTGAGACGGCCCGCTGGCTGGCCCGCAGTGAGAACCGTTCGGACCTGATCGGTGGCGAGGGTGGCGTTACTCTGGGCGACAAGGACGATATTCTGGCAGGGGTGCTGCTGGACCTGTCCATGACCGCCAGCATCAATGCCAGTGTCGGCGTTGGAGATTACATCCTCAGCAAGCTCGGTCAGGTGACGAAGCTGCACAAACGAAGCGTGGAACAGGCCGCGTTCGTGGTGCTGAAGTCGCCCGACATTCCCTCGGTCCTGGTGGAAGCCGGCTTTATCTCCAACCCCGGTGAAGAACGGAACCTGGTCACCAAAGCCCACCAGCGCAAGGTGGCCAGAGCGGTCTTTGAGGGCATCGACGAGTACTTCACTGCACTGCCGCCGCCCGGCACCCTGCTGGCATCGAAAAAGCAGGGGAACGGGGGGGGCTCCGGCGGCGAGTACCAGGTCAGGCGTGGCGACACCCTGTCGGCGGTTGCCCGGCGCAACCAGGTCAGCGTGGAGGCGCTCAAGCGTGCCAATGGCCTTAGCGATGACGTTGTCATGGTGGGCCAGACCTTGCAGATCCCGAGTTCCTGACGCTCCGCCGGGCCTCTGCCCGTGCGCTGAATCTGTTATTATCCGGGCCTGAGGGCTGTGCTCTGGCGCAGCCCTGGTCATTCACCGACTCCCGGAGACCGACACGTCCATGCCTTCCATCAAGCTGCTGTCCCCCCGTCTGGCCAACCAGATTGCCGCCGGGGAGGTGGTTGAACGCCCCGCCTCGGTTCTCAAGGAACTGGTGGAGAATGCCCTGGACGCCGGAGCGCGGCGTATCGACGTGGAAGTGGAGCAGGGCGGCGTACGCCTGATACGGGTACGGGATGACGGCGCCGGCATTGCCGAACGGGAACTGCCCCTGGCCCTGAGCCGTCATGCCACCAGCAAGATTGCCACCCTGGATGATCTGGAAGCCGTCGCCTCGCTGGGCTTCCGGGGTGAGGCCCTGGCCAGCATCAGCTCGGTGTCCCGTCTCACGCTGACCTCCCGCACGCAGGACCAGGAGGCGGCCAGCCGGGTGGAGGCGGAGGGACGGGATATGGATGCCCGGGTGTCACCCGCGGCGCACCCGGTGGGCACCACTGTCGAAGTCCGCGACCTGTTCTTCAATACACCGGCCCGGCGCAAGTTTCTGCGCACCGAAAAGACCGAGTTCGGGCATGTGGAAGAGGTGTTCCGGCGCCAGGCCCTGGGGCGCTTCGATACCGGCTTTACCCTGCGCCACAACCAGAAGGTGATCCACAGCCTGCGCCCGGCAGAGGGCGACCTGGACCATGAGCGCCGTATCGGCGCCCTCTGTGGCCAGAAGTTTATCGACAATGCGGTGGTGATCGACGCCGAGGCAACCGGCCTGAGGCTGCGGGGCTGGGTGGCCCTGCCAACCTTCTCCCGCAGTCAGGCCGACCTGCAGTACTTCTTTGTCAATGGCCGTGTGATCCGCGACCGGCTGGTGGCCCATGCGGTGCGACAGGCCTACCGCGATGTACTCTACAACAACCGGCATCCGGCCTTTGTGCTCTATCTGGAGCTGGACCCGGCCAATGTGGATGTGAATGTGCATCCCACCAAGCATGAGGTTCGCTTCCGGGACGGTCGGCTGGTGCACGATTTCATCTTTCGCACCCTGCACCGGGCACTGGCCGATGTACGGCCGGACGACCATTTCCGCGGTGCCGTGGCCCAGTCCCTGGGCCGGCAGGAAGGCCCCGGTCCGGCAACGGCAGCGGTGCCCGCCGGCGAGGCGCCGGGGGTGGCGGTCACAGGTCGCGGATGGGGTGAGGGTAGTGGCTACCAGGGGGCGGGCGCCGCCCGGCCCGGGTCACCCTGGGCGGCCCGGGACCAGATGGCGTTCTACCGCTCTCTCAGTGAAGGCGGCGGTCCGGTGCAGCCGTCAGAGTCAGCTCCATCGGCACAGGCCCGGCCTTACCCCGACGCGCAGCCGACTCCGGCCATGGCACCGGCAGAAAACGAAAGCGGTGAGCCGCCGCTGGGGTATGCCATTGCCCAGCTGCACGGCATCTACATCCTCGCCCAGAGCCGCCAGGGCATGATCATCGTCGACATGCACGCGGCCCACGAGCGTATTCTTTACGACAG
>JBMCIH010000241.1:0-4676 GCA_048617055.1 Marinobacter sp.
CGACACGCCGGTACGCGGCAAGCTGCTGGCCCCGGTCTGGGATACGGCGGGTGAGGAGCGGGAAAACCCGATGGCCCGGTATAACGCCCTGCTGAAGGACTATGCCCGGGCCGAAGGCATCTACCGCAAGGTGGCCAAAGCCGCCGCCAAGGGGGAGCTGCCGGCGCAGGCGCTGCACCCGGAGGAGCAGTTCGAGGCGGCCCACAAGGCGGAGCTCCTCAATGACGAGGAAATCACCTTCATGCGGGAGTATGAGAAGAACGTGCTCGAGATGCTCACGGTGGATGACTTCCCGTTCGATGCGCTGGCCATGGACAAGTCCACTCTGATTGACCACAACCCCGCATGACGGGCTGGGCTTTTGTGGCGGTCAGTGCTGGCGCCGTGCTCGGTGCCAACCTTCGCTGGGCCCTGAGCCTGTGGCTCAATGGCCCTGGCCACGGCCTGCAGGGGGGCACCCTGCTGGCCAATCTGATCGGGGCAGGGCTGGCCGGATTCTTCATCAGCTGGTTCAGTGACAGCAGTGTGTTGCCGGAATGGCGGTTGCTGGTCATCACCGGCCTGTGCGGCGCGCTGACCACCTTCTCGACCTTTTCCCTGGAGCTGATGGGTGCCCTGCAGGCCGGCAAGTGGCTGATGGTGGTGGCCACCACTGCGGTGCATGTGCTGGGTTCACTGGCCATGGTGGCCGTGGGCATGTGGCTGTTCGGCCTGTGGCGGTCTTTCGGTTAGCCCCTGTCCGGCGAGCCGGAGCACCAGCCACAAAAAAAGGCAGCCTCCGATGGCTGCCTTTTCTGTTCAGGAGCGCTTTTCCGGAGAAGAGCGCCGCTGGCTTGAAGCCTGTTTTACAGGGGTACAACGTTCTCCGCCTGAGGACCTTTCTGGCCCTGAGTCACGGTGAACTCAACCTGCTGGCCTTCGGCCAGGGTCTTGAAGCCGCTGCCCTGGATGGCACTGTAGTGAACGAAAACGTCCGGGCCGGACTCGCGGGTGATGAAGCCAAAGCCTTTCGCTTCGTTGAAGAACTTAACAGTACCGGTAACAGTAGACATACTCGAAATTTCCTGTATTCAAATCACTTTCTGGATGGCCCTTTCAACAGCCCCGGAAGCCGGTCGCCGCAAAGGACCTTTTATAGGAAGCACAGACTGCGGATTCAGAAACGGGACGGATACACTACTGCAGAAGAGAGCAACGTCTTTGTTCATGAAAAGCTTTACTGATCTTTCCCTGAATTTGACTTTACTCCTGCTTTTTCTGGAATTCCAGTCCCCTAACGGAAAAAATCATCGTGAATATACTTACCGGGCACCGGCATGAAAAATACCGGGGCCCGGTCGGTGCCTACTGGCTGAAAATGTCCTCATAGAAGTGCAGGGTGCCCTTCCAGGCCCGTTCGGCGGCCGCCTCGTCGTAGGCGACAGGCAGGTCGTATTCCTCCGCCACCTGGTCGGCCGCGGGGTTCATGAAGGAGTGCTTCGCGCCGGGAAAACTGGTCACCGAGAAGTCCGCTTTCGCGTCCTGCATGCTGGCGACAAACCCGGACACCTGGTTGGTCGGGACCATCTCGTCGGCGCCCCCGGTGTATACCTGGATACGCGCCGTGATGTCGCCGGGTTCCGGCTCGATGGGACTGTCCAGCGAGCCGTGGTAGCTCACCACGCCGTCCAGGTCCATACCCAGGCGGGCCATGTTCAGTACCACCGCTCCGCCGAAACAGTAGCCCTGGGCGGCAATCCGCTTGCCGTCCACCGTATCATGCCCCCGCAGTTCCTCCAGGGCGGCGGAAAAGCGGCGTTTCAGGGCTTTCGGATCGCCGGTGGCTTCCTTCATGAAGGCTTCCGCTTCCCTGGGGTGGTCGGTCACCTTGCCTTCGCCGTACATGTCCAGGGCAAAGGCGGTATAGCCGGAGGCCGCCAGTTTCTCGGCCTGTTCCCGGGCAAACTCATTGTGGCCCCACCATTCGTGAACCACCAGAACCCCGGGCCGCTCGCCCTGATTGTCATCGTTCCAGGCCAGGTAGCCGGTGTAGGTGTCGCCATCGACAGTGTATTCCACGGTTTCCGTTCGCAGTTCCGCGGTGGCCATGCCGGTGCCGATGGCAAGGGCAATGCCGGCGGCCAGAGGGGTCAGTTTCGCAGTCATGGGTCATTCCTTGTAACGTTGGTGACTCGGGTTGATGGTTCCGGCGCCGACTCCCGGGCGCCGGTGTACCGCCTGATCATAAAGCACTTTGTGGACGGAGCGAACCGTTCCCCGGAGCGGACACTATACTCAGTGGGAGTCCCTGGCTGTGAGGAGGCAAGGCATGAGAATTGGCGTACCCAAGGAAATCAAGAACCACGAATACCGGGTTGGCATGACCCCCTCGTCGGTACGGGCGCTGACCGGCAGCGGCCACCAGGTGGTGGTCCAGACCGGCGCCGGCCAGGCCATCGGCTTTGCCGATGACGATTACCGTCAGGCCGGAGCCTCACTGGAGACTGACCCCTGTAAAGTGTTTGAATCCGCTGAACTGATCGTCAAGGTGAAGGAGCCTCAGGCCGGCGAACGCCAGTGGCTCAGGCCGGGCCAGACCCTGTTCACCTACCTCCACCTGGCGCCGGATGAGGCCCAGACCCGGGACCTGGTGGCCTCCGGCGCCACCTGTATCGCCTACGAGACGGTGACCGACGATTACGGGCATCTGCCCCTGCTGGCGCCCATGTCAGAGGTGGCCGGGCGCATGGCGGTGCAGGCCGGCGCCCACTGCCTGGAACGGGCCATGGGTGGCCGCGGGGTGCTGCTGGGGGGCGTGCCGGGAGTCAGTCCGGCCAGGGTGACCATCATCGGTGCCGGCATGGTGGGGCAGAATGCCCTGGCCATGGCGGTGGGCCTGGGGGCGGACGTCACAATACTGGACGTCAACATCCATGTGTTGCGGGAGCTGGATCACCGCTATGGCAACCGGATCCGTACGGTGTTCTCCGGTGCCGATCAGCTGGAGCAGTGCGTGACCGAGGCAGATCTGGTGATTGGTGCCGTGCTGATTCCCGGCGCTTCCGCCCCCAGGCTGGTCACCCGCGATATGCTGCGGGGCATGGCCGACGGCAGCGTACTGGTGGATGTGGCCATTGACCAGGGCGGCTGCGCCGAGACCTCCCGCCCAACCACCCACGACGATCCGGTCTTTGTCGAAGAGGGTGTGGTCCATTATTGCGTCGCCAACATGCCCGGCGCCGTGGCACGAACCTCCACCCTGGCCCTGAATAACGTTACCCTGCCGTTTATCCGTCAGCTTGCCGACCAGGGCCCGGTGCCGGCCATGGCCAATAACCCCCACCTGCTGGCTGGACTGAACGTTTCTGAGGGCCAGGTGACCTATCGCGAAGTGGCCCAGGCCCACGGCATGGAGTACACCGACCCCCGCTCACTGCTGAACCGGCCGGATACACGCTGACGGGCCGGTCAGAGGCCGTCCTGCACCCGGGCGAGGATGTCGAGCCCGTGACGGCGCTTGTCCGGGTCATACAGGTCGACCGTGAACATCAGCTCATCCACCTCGGCGGTTGCCAGAATTCGCTGCAGCCGCTCGCGGATGCTGTCCTCGTCGCCGAGTACCTGCAGGCCCAGGAAGTCCTTCACCCCGGCCTCTTCCGCCGGGCTCCACAGGCCATCCATGGACGCTACCGGCGGCTTCATCCACAGGGGCTGGCCGCGGAACAGGGACAGGATGCGCTGGTAGCTGGTGGTGGTCAGGTATCTGGCTTCGTCCACAGTATCCGCCGGCACCGCCGGCAGGCAGAGCATGGCATGGGGCCGGTCGAGTTGTTCCGAGGGCCGGAAGTGGTCCCGGTAGACTTTCAGCGCCTCGCGATAGAGCCGGGGCGCGAAGTGTCCGGCAAAGGCGTAGGGCAGGCCCCTCAGGGCCGCCAGCTGGGCACTGAACAGTGACGACCCCAGCAGCCAGATGGGTACCCTGGTGCCCGCCCCGGGAATCGCCTTGACCTGCTGCCCGGGTTTCAGCGGCCCCAGCAGTTCCTGCAGCGTCTGCACATCGTCCGGGAACTGCTCGGCGCCGATGCCGTCCCGGCGCAGGGCCCGGCTGGTAATGGGGTCGGTGCCAGGCGCCCGGCCCAGGCCCAGGTCGATCCGGCCCGGATACAGGCATTCAAGAGTGCCGAACTGCTCGGCGATCACCAGGGGCGGGTGGTTGGGCAGCATGACCCCGCCCGAGCCTACCCGGATGCGTTCGGTATTGCCGGCAATGTGGCCCACCAGTACCGCAGTGGCGGAGCTGGTGATGCCTTCCATGTTGTGATGTTCGGCCAGCCAGAAGCGGCTGAAGCCAAGATTTTCGGCGTGGCGGGCATAAGCTACACTGTTGGCTAGTGTCTGTGCGACGGAGTCTCCTTCCCTGACGGATGCGAGTTCCAGCAGTGAGAACGGCTTCTTGGATGACATGGGTGCTCCGGCTCTGGTTAGACAACAAGCCCAGCATAACACGCAGACTAACGACCCTGGTTTTGCAGTCGAAGTAATAGGGGCAAGCTGGTGCCAATCTCAGAAGTCAGGTCATCGTCCGTGAAAGTCGCCCTGATCTACCTGGTTCTGGGCGGTCTCTGGGTCCTGTTCTCGGACCAGCTGGTGGCCTGGCTGTTTGCCGACGCCAGCAGGGAAACCCTGTCCCGGGCCCA
>JBMCIH010000242.1:0-4671 GCA_048617055.1 Marinobacter sp.
GCGAGATAGAAATCTTCGCCGACCTTCAGGCCGGATTCTTCCAGAATCGGGAGCATGATTTCTCGGGTCGTGCCCGGATAGGTGGTGGATTCCAGGACAACCAGTTGTCCCTTGCGCAGACGCTGGGAAATCGCCTCAGCCGTCGATTCCACATATGTCATGTCCGGCTCATGCATCTTCGTCAGTGGCGTGGGAACGCAAATCAGAATGCAGTCCGGCTCCTTGAGGCGATCGAAATCGGTAGTAGCTTCAAATCGTCCGCTGGAGATCATGTCTTTTACGGTTTGGGCGGGGATGTGCTCAATGTAACTCTTGCCGGCCATCAGGGCGTCAATCACCTTCTGGGCCGATATCCACTCCGGGGTTGCCTGGATGTGCAGTTCGACGGCCTGTGCCCGGGGGCTGCTGGCAATCGAAAAATAGCAGGGCTCCGCCCCCGGCAGGTTTACCGACAGGTACTGGCCGGCATGAAAAGAAAGCTCCCGCCGGCGGTTCAGCTGCAACTCGACACGATAGATGTCGTGGCTGATGGACCGCACGTGGGCGACCTTGGCCTGAAATTTCCTGGGGGGATTCTGTCCGGCGGCCATAACGGCGGTTATCTCCAGTTCCAGGTCAGTGATGGCTTCGCTGCGGCACAGCATCAGCCGGTCACCGGCCCTGATCGTCTGTTGGTTTCGGGTGTTAACGGCGGCCCCCGCTACCAGGCGGGCTTCACAGAGTTCACAGACGCCGTTGCGGCAGGCCGAGGGCACGGCGACCCCCGCCTTATACGCGGCGGTCAGCAGGTCGGTTCCCTGGCCGGTCAGGTAATCGATACCCGATGGCTGCAGCCTCACAACCCGCTGTACAATGCCCATATCACTAGGGGCGGCCGCCGGGAATATCAATCCCCAGGCTGTCCCAGATACCGTCCACCCGCTGTTTCACATCCTCGTCCATGGTGATGGGTGTGCCCCACTCCCGGTCACTTTCGCCGGGCCACTTGCTGGTGGCGTCCAGGCCCATTTTTGAACCCAGGCCGGACACCGGCGAGGCGAAATCCAGGTAGTCGATGGGCGTGTTCTCAACCAGGGTGGTGTCCCGGGCCGGGTCCATGCGGGTGGTCATGGCCCAGATCACGTCGTTCCAGTCCCGGGCATTGACGTCGTCGTCGGTCACGATGACAAACTTGGTGTACATGAACTGTCGCAGGAAGGACCACACCCCCATCATCACCCGCTTGGCGTGGCCCGGGTACTGCTTCTTCATGGTGACCACCGCCAGCCGGTAGGAACACCCCTCCGGCGGCAGGTAGAAGTCGACAATCTCGGGAAACTGCTTCTGCAGAATGGGGATGAACACCTCGTTCAGGGCCACCCCGAGAATCGCCGGCTCGTCCGGCGGGCGACCGGTGTAGGTACTGTGGTAGATGGGATTGCGGCGGTGGCTGAGGCGCTCCACGGTAAATACCGGGAACCGTTCCACCTCGTTGTAGTAGCCGGTGTGGTCACCGAAGGGTCCTTCCGGCGCCGTGTCTTCGGGGTAGATGAACCCTTCCAGCACGATCTCGGCACTGGCGGGCACCTGCAGGTCACTGAGACCAGCCCTGACCAGCTCGGTGCGCCCGCCCCGCAGCAGGCCGGCGAAGGCATATTCGGACAGGGTATCCGGCACCGGCGTCACCGCGCCGAGAATGGTCGCCGGGTCAGCCCCCAGCGCCACCGCCACCGGAAACGGCTGGCCCGGGTTGGCCCGCTGCCACTCCTGGAAGTCCAGCGCGCCACCCCGGTGGCTGAGCCAGCGCATGATCAGGCGGTTCCTGCCGATCACCTGCTGACGGTAGATGCCCAGGTTCTGGCGCTCCTTGTGGGGGCCGCGGGTGATGACCAGCGGCCATGTCACCAGCGGACCTGCATCCCCGGGCCAGCAGTGCTGCACCGGGATCTTGCCCAGATCCACCTCGTCCTTTTCCAGCACCACGTCCTGACAGGGCGCCGAACGCAGCACCTTGGGGCTCATACGCATGACCTGGCGGAACAGGGGCAGTTTTTCGATGGCGTCCCGGAAACCCTTGGGCGGGTCCGGCTCTTTCAGATAGGCCAGCAGCTTGCCGATGTCCCGCAGGGCGGTCACGCTGTCCTGCCCCATGCCCAGGGCCACCCGCTTCGGCGTACCGAACAGGTTGCCCAGCACCGGCATGTCATAGCCCTTGGGGTTCTCAAACAGCAGCGCCGGCCCGCCGGCCCTCAGGGTGCGGTCGCAGATCTCGGTCATTTCCAGGTGGGGGTCCACCTCGACCGTAATACGCTTCAGCTCACCCATCTGTTCCAGCTGGGCGATGAAGTCTCTCAGGTCGTTGTATTTCATGCCGGGCTCCGTTCGTTATCCATATTCTCCCGGGTTCACTCAGGCCGCGCCTGCCGGTTCCGGAGCATGAACATGGCGTGGGGGCTTCTTTACCAGACACGCCGTGAATACGCCCCTGTAGGCTCGGCTTTGCCATCCCTGGCAATGTTTAACGGTCTGGTAAAGCCGTCCCCCACCTTGGTCTTCAAACTCTGAGTCGCCTGAAACCCACGCTCGTCCGGTCAATGCAGGCTGCTGGTCAACAACGCGTACCCGGCGTCCCGGGCGAAGGCGCGCGCAGGGCGATGAAGGGCAGTATCGCGAAGCCCCTCACCGGACCGTTGAATTTTGCCAGGGATGGCAAAACCGAGCCCCCAGGGAAGGGTTCACGGCGTGTCCGGTGAGGGGTTTCGCGATGCTGACCCCGGCACCGGGTTCGTGCGCAGAAGCCCCCCCGGGGCTCTGACCAGGATCAGCGGCGCTTCATGGACTGGAAGAACTCGTCGTTGGTCTTGGTGTCCTTGAGCTTGTCCAGCAGGAACTCGATGGCGGCGGTGTCGTCGTCCATGGAGTGCAGCAGCTTGCGCAGGATCCAGACCCGCTGGATATCCGCCTCGGTCATCAGCAGATCCTCCCGGCGGGTGCCGGAGCGACGGATGTTGATGGCCGGGTAGATGCGTTTTTCGGCAATCTTCCGGTCCAGGTGCACTTCCATGTTACCGGTGCCCTTGAACTCTTCGTAGATCACTTCATCCATCTTCGAGCCGGTGTCCACCAGGGCCGTGGCCAGGATGGTCAGGCTGCCGCCCTCTTCCACATTACGGGCGGCGCCGAAGAAGCGCTTGGGCTTTTCCAGGGCGTGGGCGTCCACACCACCGGTAAGCACCTTGCCGGAGGACGGAATCACCGTGTTGTAGGCCCGGGCCAGACGGGTAATGGAGTCCAGCAGGATAACCACATCCTTCTTGTGCTCCACCAGGCGCTTGGCCTTCTCGATCACCATTTCCGCCACCTGCACGTGACGGGCCGGCGGCTCGTCGAAGGTGGAGGCGATGACTTCGCCGCGCACCGTACGCTGCATCTCGGTCACTTCTTCCGGGCGCTCATCGATCAGCAGCACCATCACATGACAGTCCGGGCTGTTGCGGGTGATGGACTGGGCAATGCCCTGCATCAGCAGTGTCTTACCGGCCTTGGGCGGGGACACGATGAGGCCACGCTGGCCCTTGCCGATGGGCGCCACCAGATCCAGTACCCGCGACGAGAGATCCTCGGTGCTGCCATTGCCGGCCTCAAGCACCAGGCGCTCGTCGGGGAACAACGGCGTCAGGTTCTCAAACAGGATCTTGTTACGGGCGTTGTCCGGCTTGTCAAAGTTGATTTCGTTAACCTTGAGCAGCGCAAAGTAGCGCTCACCGTCCTTCGGGGGCCGGATCTTGCCGGAAATCGTGTCGCCGGTGCGCAGGTTGAAACGTCGGATTTGGCTGGGTGACACATAAATATCGTCAGGCCCGGCCAGGTAGGAGGCGTCGGCCGAGCGGAGGAAGCCGAAGCCGTCCTGCAGGATTTCCAGTACACCATCCCCATAGATGTCTTCGCCGCTTTTGGCGTGCTTCTTGAGGATCGTGAAAATGACATCCTGCTTGCGCGAACGGGCGAGATTCTCCAGGCCCATTTCCTGCGCGATATCGAGCAATTCGGGCACAGACTTCTGCTTGAGTTCAGTAAGATTCATAGTTTGTTGGATTATCAGGAATGGAAGTAAGCGATCGTTGGTATGACAGGGATGCCCCTGAACGGATTGATCAGATATACGCTATAAAAGTTGGTGCTGGCCAGATGGAGCAACCGGTAGTGATGGAGTCCGGAAAAAATACAGAGGCCAGGGACAGGGAGAACAACCGTTCGCCAGGCAAACAGGATAATCGTTTAACCCCCATACCTCTGTCAAGTGCCGCCACCCACTTTTGCACCAGATTTTGCACCCGGCACCGGAATTTGGCCGGGAAACCACCTATATCTCTTGGGGTACTCTCTTCCAATGACCCGGTTCAATACGGATACTGGCACAATAAACGATCACCGCGGAGAGCCCGATGAGCAGCAAACCAACCGGCGAACTGATTCCCCTCAACCTTGCCCTGCTGACCGTGTCCGACACCCGGGGCCCCGAAGAGGACACTTCCGGGCAGTACCTGGAGGATCAGCTGGTGGCCACAGGGCACCGGCTGGCGGTCCGGCGCCTGTTGCCGGATGACGTATACCTGGTGCGGGCACTGCTGTCCCGGTGGATCGCCGACCCGGCCATCCACGGCATTATCATCACCGGCGGCACCGGTTTTC
>JBMCIH010000243.1:0-4670 GCA_048617055.1 Marinobacter sp.
CACTAGGGTGCGGCAGGTCAAAGAACCTGACGCCATAACGGGCGTATGGAACCATAGATTTAGTATCATCGGAGTTAACTGTTGCCCATATCTGGTGTGTCCGGGGCGCGCCTGTGACGCCACCTGACGCCCGCAGGGGAAGTTGGGCCTGAGGCGTATCAGGCCCAGGTATCGTGCTTCTTGCTGGGTTTCAGCCAGGGCAGTACTACGGCGACAAACATGCCCAGGATCAGCAGGCCGGCACCGAGAAGCATGAAGTCGGATTCCTTGCGCGCCTCGAGCCTTTCCACTTCGGCGGTGAGCACTTCCACTTCGTTTTTCAGCTTTTCGTTATCCTGTCTCAGTTCCCGGTTGCTGCGATCAAGGTTGAGGGCATCAGCGGACACGGTGCGGATGTCTTCCAGCTCCTTGCTCAGTTCCTCCACCCGCTGCTCCAGTTCCCGTTTGATGGCAGAGAGGTCATCCCGCTCTCCGGACACCTGGTCCATTTCGTCCTGAACCTCCTTCAGGGTGGCCTGGGTCTGCTCCAGCTCCTTTTTGGCCGCTTCCAGGCGGTCCCGGGCAATGGGCTGGTTGGTGAGGTAGCGGGTCGGAACCCAGCCCTCGATGCCGTCCCTGGTGCGTATACGGCTATAGCCAGAGTCCTCTGACTGGTCCAGCAGTTCCACGGCGGTACCACTGCGGAGCCCGCTGTGGAGAATCCGGTACTGGTTACCCTGGCCGCTTCTTACCGGTGCGTACAGGGTGTCGTCGATGTAGACGGTTCTGGCATGAGCCAGGCCGCTGGCCATCATCAGCAGTACCAGGGAAAGTATCAGCAGACGAGAACCGGCACAGACCGGAGAAGATGTTACAGCTCGGGCTATCACAGCGTTTTTCCTGGTAAGTAGGGAAACAGGGTTGGTACGCACGGTCCGGCCGGGGCGTGTTGAGCGCCACCGGCGTTAGCCGGCAATTTTGTCATATACGTTGTGCCGATCAAGCGGTTAGCTATTAAATAACGCTCATACTGACCAGAGCGCTAGCGGCATCGCGTATCAGGGCAGTACTACCTTGAAGGGCTTGACCGTGACCTTGCGGTAAACGCCCGCTTCCATATAAGGGTCCGCATCGGCCCACTGCCGGGCGTCTTCCAGCGAGTCAAACTCGGCAATCACGAGGCTGCCGGTAAAGCCCGCATCACCGGGTTCCGGCGTATCCAGGGCCGGGTGGGGGCCGGCGACCAGCAGGCGCCCCTGGTCACGCAATGCTTCCAGCCGGGCCAGGTGGTCCGGGCGTGCCCGGGCCCGCAGCGGCAGGCTATGGTCAATGTCTTCACTGATGATGGCATAGTACATGAACAGCTTCCTTCTGGACGTCGGGCCGGAGCATGATCGTGTTAGACTGACAGCCTTGTTGCTCCAGCGATCCGGGATCATTCGTGACTATACCCCAGGCTACCGGCCTTTGCATTGACCTCCACTGCCACAGTACCGTGTCAGACGGCGCCCTCACGCCTTCCGAGCTGGTGGCCCGGGCGGCGGGGCAGGGGGTGACCCATCTCGCCCTGACCGACCATGACACCCTCGACGGTGTGGCCGAAGCCCGGGCGGCGGCAACCGCTGCCAGTATCACACTCATAAATGGTATCGAGCTTTCCTGCGTGTGGCGCAAGCACACGATCCATATCGTCGGCCTGGATATGAGGCCCGATGACCCCGGGTTTGCGCGCCAGGTGGCGGGCCAGCAGGCCAGTCGCTGGAAGCGGGCGTCCGCCATCGCCGACAAGCTGGCCAGGCACGTCACCGGCTGTGACCGGACCATACTGGACCAGGCCACCCGGCTTGCCGGAGGCGAGGTGCCCGGCCGCCCCCACTTCGCGCGGGCGCTGGTGGAGACCGGACTGGTCAGGGACTCGGCACAAGCCTTCCGCCGCTACCTTGGCAGCGGCAAACCGGGAGACGTCAAGGCGTTCTGGCCGGAGCTGGCGGAGGTGGTTGAATGGGTCACGGCAGCAGGGGGTATTGCGGTGCTTGCCCATCCCCGTAAATACAAGCTCACCGCCACCCGGCTACGGGAACTGGTGGCGGACTTCAGAGCCGCCGGCGGTGAGGGCATCGAGGTGGTCACCTCCGGGCAGTCCAGTGGCGACCTGGGTTTTCTGACGGAACTGTGCCGGCGCCAGGACATGCTGGCGTCCCGGGGCAGCGACTTTCACTTTCCGGGGGCCAGTTGGTGTGAGCTTGGGCGAATTCCCCCCTTGCCCGAGGGCCTGACGCCGGTATGGCAGAGGTTTCGCGAGCCGCTGGTGTGAGGACCCGGCTGGAGACTGTCAGTCCGGGGCGTGATACTGCAGGTAGAGATCGGTAAGTGCATCGGGGATGGCATCGGCCATCTGTTGAGCCAGCTTTTCGTCTTCCCGCGCCTTGCGGAAGTCGTCATCATCGAACAGGCCGGACAGTGTGAGCATGGGCACCATCAGCTCGGCGGTACCGGCTTCATCGCCCTGCAGCCAGTCATCCTCGTATTCCAGGAAGGTATCCACGAAACCCGCGCACCAGTTTTCCAGCGCGTTCATGGGGTCGCCGTCCTCCGGTTCAGGCAGTTCCAGGGCCTGACCCATGTCCAGCGCGTGGGCCAGGCCCTGGGCCAGCTGCCCGGTCAGGCGGGCGAAGGTTTCCGGCACATCGTCCGGCCCCGCCGAGTCCTGGCCGGTGGCCAGGCGGAATATCTCCGGGGCATCCAGGGTGCGTGGACCGACCACACTGGCACACACCACGCCGTGAAGACCGAAAAAGTCCAGCGACTCATCTCCCCAGGGCTCTGCGAAGAGGATGTCTTCCAGTGCTTCGATTTCATCATTGTTCAGCATTCAACTGCTCCTGGCGCAAGGCCGCGGTGGGGTATCACGGATACCTTAGATGGGTACCCGTGAATTTTTCAACGCCTACTGGTCAGAGCTGTCGGCCCCGTCACTGTCTTTGGTCTCCGGCTTGTCCGCCGCGGCCTTGCGCGCGGCAGCCTCGCGCTGGCGCTTGCGCACCTCCCGCGGGTCATTATAGGCCCGGCCGGGGGTGACCGCAGGCTCCGGTGCCTGCTGCGCGCTCCCGGCGGTGCCGGTCTTCCCGCCGGCGTCCGTTTTCTCGCCGGAGTCCGCCTTCTGGCTGCTGTCGGCCTTCTCGCCAGAGTCGGCCTTCTCACCGGTATCGGCCTTGGCCGGGGCCGGCTCGGGCCACTCTTCAACCGCTTCCTTCACCTTTGCCTGGTCCGCCTCGGCCTGCCGGGGCGGCCTGGCAGGGGCTTCGTCGGTGGCCTCGGGTCCCTGGGCGGCGGGCTTGACCGAGTCGGCAACCTGTTTGTCCGCCGCAGGCGTTGTCGAGGCGGCCGTCTCCTGCTGGCGTTCGCTGTCACCGGATGGCGCGTCAGAGCCGGTGGTTGTGGGCTGCGTGCCTGCGGCTTTGCCCGCCTCCTGGCCTTTCTGGTCCTGTTCCGTGGTTCTGGCGGCGACCCCGCTCGCATCGGTCTGGTTGCCGGCTGTTGCAGGAGCCTGCTCCTGACCCCCGGTTGAGAATTCACCGCTGCTGCCGCTGGCGCTGTCGGCGCCCGGGCTGGCCACAGGCTCCGCGGATGTGGTTTCCGGGGACGGGGCCGTGCTATCCCGGGAATCACCACCGCCATTGCGGCGGGTGGATGCCTGTGATTTCCGGCGGTCCTGCCGGGCCCGGGACGGCCGGGTGGGCTGGCTCTCCTTGTCGGTATCAGTACCGGCCTCAACGGCTGCTGCCCTGGCCTGGGTCTCGGCCGCATCAGCGGCAGACTGCTCGCTGCCGGTGGTTTCCCGGGTCGTCTGCTCCGGCTGGGGGGCTGCCTGATCCGCGGCCTTCGGGGTGGCGGTGCTGTCCGGTTGCGGGCGTCGCTGCTCGCTGCCGCCTGTCCCGGCTGAGGTCTTGCCGGCAGGCTCGCGGTCGGCCGGCTCACCCTGATGCTTCTCCATGCGCTCGGCCTTGCGACCGGCCGGAGTGCTTCCCGGGAGTTCCGCCGGGGAGCCGTCACGGTTGCGGCTGCGACGGGCCCGTTTGGGTTTCGCGGCCTTGTCTTCCGGTTTGTCCTGGGTCTTCTCAGGACTCCGTTCTTCAGCCTGCCTGGACTGACGATCCTGGGGCTTATTTTCCTTGCCGTCGTCCTTGCCTTTCGGACCTTTCTGGGGCTGGCCGCTGCGACGGTTGTCCGGCTTGCCGCCATCGGGCTTGCCACCGTCCCGGGTCTCGCCTTCCTTCACGTCCCCTCTGGGCGCGGTATCCCGGGAAGGTTTGTCGCGACCGCCCTGCTGGTCCTGGCGCCGTTCGCCGGAGCGACGGTTGCGATTGCGACCGCCACGGCTGCGGCCGCGATCACCGCGACTGTCGTCATCCCGGCCCTGGGCGCCCTGGTCGCGACGATCACCCCCCTGGCGCTTGTCCGGGCCACTGCCGGTATCCCGGGCCACCCGGGTCTTGCGACGGTCCTGGCGACCCTGCTGGTTGCGGTTGCCGCCACCCTGCGGGCCTCCCCGATCGACCGTTTTTTCTCCGTGGTGATTCCCCTGGCCCGTCCCGGTTTCCTGACCGCGGCAGTGCTGACCTTTGCCCATACCCTGGGTGAATTTGGTGTGGTGCTCATGATTGGCGGCAACATCCCCGGCGAAACCCGGG
>JBMCIH010000244.1:0-4657 GCA_048617055.1 Marinobacter sp.
AGCACACTCACGTCAATCGCGAGCAAGACGGCTTCCACGCCGATCTCGTTCATCAGGTAGTCCACTGCGGGAATCGCCTGCTGGTTGGGCGCGGCGCCGGTGTAGAAGACGTTCTCGGAGGACTCCTCGCCCTCATACTGAACCGGGTAGAACAGCAGGCCGTTCAGCTCTTCCACCACCGGCAGTACCGACTTGCGGGACACCGAGGTCCAGTTGCCGAAAATGACATCCACTTTTTCCTGGTCCAGCAGCTCACGGGCCTTTTCCGCAAACAGCGGCCAGTCGGATGCGGGGTCCACCACCACCGCTTCCAGCTCGCGCCCCAGCAGGCCGCCTTCGGCGTTCTGCTTTTCGATCAGCATTTCAACGGTATCTTTGAGGGCGGTCTCGCTGATGGCCATGGTGCCGGAAAGGGAATGGAGAATGCCGACCTTGATCGGGTCTTCCTCCGCGTAGACAGCCGAGGCCCCAGTACCCAGTGCAGCAGCCATTACAACGCTGGCCAGACGGTTCTTGAATATTGTCACGTGTGCTTCCTCGCTTTTACAGTGTTTTTGTGCGCTTCTTTGGCGCGGGGCGAAGACGATGCTTCCGCCTTGTGCACTGAGTTTTGCAAGGGGTGTGCCAGCGTGGGGCCGTGTTATTTTAACTTTTAATTTCAATAGGTAAGGAAACTCAGCCAGAGAGCCGGGGATTAAGGTGGCCTTAAGGTGGTGCATTCCTACTCCAATTTCGCACCATACTGGTACTGATCCCGCGGTGAACGCCTTAATTTTGTGCACACCGGAACGCCATGCGTCATATCGGTGCCCGGGTGGCCTCTGGATCAGCCGTGACCAGGGCCAGCCACGGCTCTCCGTTACCCGTTAATGACCCGGTTGCGCTGCCCGCCAGGTCGATCACGCTTGCCTTGATCTTCTCCCTTGGATAGGCTCTGAGGCGTTTACGCACATGCTCGCACGTTGCCGGGGCCTGCATCGCCCCGCCAACTCAGCATTCACGGCCCCTGCCGGGCCAGAACGGAGTATCCGTAACCTATGCTGCTGGCCGTACTATCCGGTTTTCTGCTAGCCCTTCTGGCACCCGCCATTCACCGCTTCACCGGCCAGGCCGTGGGGTGGGTACTGGCCATACTGCCAGCGGGTCTTGCGGTCTACTTTGCGTCACTGGTACCCGAGGTCCGCGACGGCTCATCCCTGGTGCTGGAATACGCCTGGCTGCCGGGACTGGACATCACGCTGAATTTCCTGGTGGACGGGCTGTCTCTGGTCTTTGCCCTGCTGATCAGTGTTATCGGCACCTTTATCCTTATCTATGCTGGCGCCTACCTCAAAGGCCACCCGTATCTCGGCCGTTTCTTCCTGTTCATACTGGCATTCATGGCGTCCATGCTGGGGCTGGTGTTATCAGACAATCTGCTGACTCTGTTCATATTCTGGGAGCTGACCAGCATCACCTCCTATATGCTGATTGGGTTCAACCATGAAGACATGGAAGCACGCAAATGCGCACTGCAGGGGCTGTTTGTTACAGCCGGGGGCGGCCTTGCACTGATGGCGGGCCTGATCCTGCTCGCGCTGATGACCGGCAGCTACTCGCTTAGTGGGGTGCTGGCCTCCAGTGAACCGCTGCACGAACACGTCCTATACACCGGTGCGGTACTCTGCATTCTGGCGGGTACGTTTACCAAGTCGGCGCAGACGCCGTTCCATTTCTGGCTGCCCAATGCCATGGCGGCACCTACTCCGGTGTCGGCGTATCTCCACTCCGCCACCATGGTAAAGGCCGGCGTCTATCTCATGGCCCGCCTGAATCCTGCCTTGGGCGAGGGCGGGCTGTGGACCACCATGCTGATGTTCTTCGGCGCTCTCACCATGGTGGTGGGTGCCTGGTTTGCCTTCAGCAGCACCGGGCTCAAGAAGGTGCTGGCCTACTCCACCGTCATGGCCCTGGGTACCCTCACCATGCTGATCGGCGTGGGCACGGAGCTGGCCCTGATCGCCTTTGTCGCTTTCCTGGTGGCCCATTCCCTCTATAAAGGTGCGCTGTTCATGGTCGCCGGCATCCTGGATCACGAAACCGGCACCAAGGACATCACCCGCCTGGGTGGGTTACGCAGGGCCATGCCGTTTACCGCCGTGTTTGCCTGCCTGGCCGCCCTTTCCCTGGCCGGGTTGCCGCCGCTGTTCGGCTTCATTGCCAAGGAGGCGATGCTGGAGTCGCTGCTGGCAGCGCCGCTATGGCCCGTTGGCCTGACCGTGGCGGCGGTTGTCTCCGCCATGCTGGTGGTGGGTGTGGCCGGTCTGGTGGCAGTAAAGCCCTTTTTCGGCGACCAGACCGACACGCCGAAGACACCCCATGAGGCCCCTGTGGGCATGCTGGCCGGTCCGGCTGTGCTGTCGCTGATGGCACTGATGTTCGGTCTGGCGCCCTTCCTGCCGGATGGCACTTTGCTGCGCTCCGCCATGACGGCCGTGGCCGGCACGCCGGTGGACTCCCACCTGGCGCTGTGGCACGGCATCAATACGCCGCTGATACTCTCAACAGTGAGCCTTGTGGTGGGGATTACCCTCTACCGGCTGTGGCCACGGCTGCAGCCGAACCTGTACGCCCTGAACACGGCCGGCGCCCGGATCGGACCGGAAGCCGGCTACTTCCGCTTCATGGAAGGCATCACCCAGGTGGCAAGCTGGCAGACCCGGGTGCTGCAGAACGGTGTGCTGGGGCTTTACCTGTTGCTGCTGGTGGCAGTTACCTTCGGGCTGACCGGCTACACGCTGCTGAGTCGCCACGGCATTGTTTTTGGCCTGGACCTGTCCGGCAGCCGTTTCTTCGAATGGGGTATCGCCGCCCTGCTGGTGGCATCGGCCGCCTTTGCCAGTGCCACCCGCTCCCGCCTGGGGTCGGTGGCCTCCCTCGGCGTGCTCGGTTTCGCAGTGGCGCTGACGTTTATCCTGTTCAGCGCACCCGACCTGGGGATTACCCAGCTGCTGGTGGAAACCCTGACGGTCATCCTGCTGGTGCTGGTGTTGTTCAAGCTGCCTGAGTTCGTCAACCTGTCCTCGCCCTTCGAGCGCTACCGCGACCTGACGGTGGCGGCGTTCGCCGGCGTGGTGATGACGTTACTGATGCTTGCGGCACTGGACATTCAGTACTTCGAGCCGATCTCGTCCTACTACAGCGAGAATTCCTCACCGCTGGCCCAGGGACGCAACATCGTCAACGTGATTCTGGTGGATTTCCGGGCCCTGGATACGCTGGGTGAAATCTTCGTGCTGGCGCTGGCGGCACTGGGGGTCTTCAGCATGCTCAAGCTCAAGGCGGAGGATCAGCACAAGCCATGAAGTCGAATACCCTGATTCTCCATACTGCGGCGCTTTTCATAATGCCACTGCAACTGATGTTCTCGGTCTTCCTGCTGTTCCGGGGCCATGACGAACCGGGCGGCGGCTTCCTTGGGGGGCTGGTGGCCGCCAGTGCGTTTGTCATCTACGCCTTCTCGTTCGGACCCGAAGCCACACGCAACATCATGCGCATCTGGCCGCGGGATTTCCTGGCGGCCGGGCTGCTGCTGGCACTGGCCTCGACCGTTCCGGCCATATTTTCCGGGCAGCCCATCCTGACCGCCCACTGGTGGCAGATTCCCCTGCCCGGCGAGGGCTACTTCAAGATGTCGACGGTGCTGATCTTTGATGTCGGCGTCTATCTGACGGTGCTGGGCACCATATCCATTTTTGTGATCGGGCTGATGGAGGCGGAAGATTGAGCGCCAGCAGTGAGCAGCCATTGATTCGTACCCACAGAAGGAGGATGTCATGGAAAGCCTGATGGCCTACGTGGTGGGCATTCTCTTTGCGGCCGCCATCTACATGATGCTACGCCGCTCCATCGTCAAGCTGGTCATCGGCCTGATGCTGTTGAGTAATTCGGCCAATCTGCTGATTTTCGTGGTCGGGGGCATGACCCGTGGCGCCCCGCCACTGATCCCGGAGGGCGCATCCGCACCGGTGGGTGCGGTGGCTGATCCGCTGCCTCAGGCACTGATTCTGACGGCCATAGTAATCGCCTTCGGCGTTCTGGCGTTCTCGGTGGTGCTGATTCGCCGCGCCTACGAGATCGTACAAACCGATGACCTGGATCAGATGAAGGATACCGATACTTGATTCCGGAACTTGCTCTCCCGATCCTGATTCCGCTGTTCGCCGGCGCGCTGTCACTCGCGCTCTGGCGGTCAGTCCGTTTTCAGCGCATACTGGCCGTGGCGGCCACTCTGGGGCTGTTGCTCAGCGGTATCTGGCTGCTGCGCACCGCCATGGACCAGGGCTTCGTGGTAATGGAAATGGGCAGCTGGCCAGCGCCCTTCAGCATCGTGCTGGTGGCAGATGTGTTCAGCGCCATCATGGTGGTGCTCAACGGTATTATCGGCCTGGCCATTGCTATCTACTCGCTTGCCTCCACCCCCCGTGGCCACGAAAAGTTCGGCTACTATCCGCTGATGCACCTGTTGCTGGCCGGGGTCGGCGGCTCTTTCCTCACCGGTGATATCTTCAATCTGTACGTCTGGTTCGAGGTCATGTTGCTGGCCTCCTTTGCCCTGATGACCCTGGGGGGCGAAAAGGCACAGATGGAAGGCGCCATCAAGTACGTCACTCTGAAC
>JBMCIH010000245.1:0-4655 GCA_048617055.1 Marinobacter sp.
GGGCTGAGCTTTCCCAACCCGGTGGGGCTTGCCGCTGGCCTGGACAAGAACGCCGACCACCTGCAGGGGCTGGGGGCGCTGGGTTTCGGGTTTATTGAGGTGGGCACGGTGACCCCCCTGCCACAGCCCGGCAACCCGGCACCCCGTCTGTTCCGCCTGCCGGAGCACAACGCCATTATCAACCGCATGGGGTTCAATAACAAAGGGCTGGACCACCTGGTGGGCAGGGTCTCCAGGCGGCGCTATGCCGGGGTGCTGGGTATCAATGTGGGCAAGAACAAGCAGACCCCGGCGGAGCAGGCCGGCTCCGACTACTGTAAGGGCATTGCGGCTGTTTACGACTACGCAGACTACATCACCGTCAATGTCTCCTCGCCCAACACGCCGGGCCTGCGGGACCTGCAGTTCGGCGAGTCGCTGAAGCGCCTTCTGGACGCCATTAAGGCGGAACAGAAGACCCAGCACCAGGCCACGGGCCGCTATGTACCTCTTGCGGTGAAGATCGCGCCGGACATGGATGATGAGGAGATCGGCTTTGTGGCCGGCGCCCTTCGTGAGGCCGGTATTGACGGGGTGGTGGCCACCAATACCACCATCTCCCGGGAGGCGGTCAAGGGTCATCGCCTCAGTGAGGAGGCTGGCGGACTCAGCGGGGATCCGGTCCGTGAGCCGTCGCTGCGGGTGATTCGCGGGCTCTATCAGGCGCTGGGCGATGAGATTCCCATTATCGGGGTGGGGGGCATCAGCGACGGCGCCAGCGCGGCGGAGAAAATCCGCGCCGGCGCCCGGCTGGTTCAGGTCTATACCGGCTTTATCTACCGGGGTCCGGCCCTGGTGGGCGAGGCAGTGGAAGCGATCCGGGCACTGCAGACCGCCGACAGCGGCAGCTGATCCTTTCCGTGGCAGGGTTCCGGCACCAGCATCGAAAAGGACAACCCGCACCAAAAAAATAAAGGGCCCGCTGAGCGGGCCCGTGCGGGGAATGAACCCCGTGGCGAGGCAGGTTGTATCTGGTTCGGGTCGGGTGGACCCGATTTGAGGTTCCGGCGTTTGATGAAGGGGGGCCGGTGCACCCCTGCGGGATCCAGATTGTCAGGTTGTTTTCTTCGTCAGTTTGACGACGCCAAAAGTCGGTTATTTATGTGTCCGCCTGAAAGCGGCTTGTCTCTGGTGTTGCTCGAAAAAAACATCCGATAGAGACACTCTTCCAGCCCGGAGCACGCGGGGTAAGAATCAGGGCGACCTCAGGCCGTTCCGTTGGCGGCGAGCCTGTGAATGCCGGAAACGCCGGTCATGCCCTCCCAGTTGTCGGTGCGGCCTTCCCGCCACCCGTTCAGCCATTCCTGTCGGGTTTCTGGCTGGTCCAGAGGGCAGCTGTCCTTGGATTTTCCGGACAGGCCGGCCTGGTATCCCCGCTTGAATGCGCGAGCGTACATGTCTCTTTTCTGTCTTTTCATGCTGTTCCTCACCTACATGGATTTACAGAACAAGCGTGTACACGTCCGCCTCTGACAGTAACGGAAAACCTTCAGTAATCAGGCCGCCAGGGCCGTGAAAGCTTCCGCCTCCAAAGGCAGTCAGGATCCCGGGTGGGAGCACCTTTCGGTCACTCTCCAGATATGACGCGTCAGTTACACCCTATGATGAATCCGGGGGTGGAGTACAGTATTTATTTCATCTATATGACCCCGTCTTTATGTTTATGTGAAATAACCTGCTATCGGTTACCATGCGCTACCCTGAAGGCAGGCGCACTGGCGCCGGGTTCTATTTCCGGAGGTTTCCGTGGCTGAGCAATATGAGTTCTTCGTAACCTGTCCCCGGGGCATGGATCTCCTGCTGCAGGAGGAACTGGTCTCGTTCGGCCTGACACCGCTGAAAACCGCACCCGCCGGTGTCTGGGTCCGGGGTGGTCTGGCCGAGGGATACCGGGCCTGCCTCTGGTCCCGCCTGGCCAACCGGGTGCTGCTGCACCTGGCCACCGTGGATGCCACCACCAATGAAGCCCTGTATCAGGGCGTTTACGGGATCCCCTGGGAAGACCACCTGACGGTGACCGGCCGGTTCCGGGTGACCTTCACCGGCACCAGCGACCTGATCCGCAATACCCAGTACGGCGCCCAGAAGGTCAAGGATGGTGTGGTGGACCGCCTGCGGGGCAAGGGTACCGCCCGGCCCAGCGTGGATGCGAAAGACCCGGATATCACCGTGTCGGCGCGACTTAACCGGGGGTTGCTGGATATTGGTGTGGACCTCAGCGGCGACAGCCTCCATATGCGGGGCTATCGCACGGAGAAGGGCATTGCCCCGGTGCGGGAGAACCTGGCCGCGGCGCTGCTGATCCGTGCCGGCTGGCCGGAGATTGCGGCGGCGGGCGGCGACTTTGTCGACCCGATGTGTGGCTCCGGCACGCTGGTGATCGAAGCAGCAATGATGGCCCTGGACCAGGCCCCCGGCCGGTTGCGTCAGAGCTTCGGTTTCGAGCGCTGGCTTGGCCATCAACCGGATACCTGGCTGGCGTTGCGCCAGGAGGCGGAACGCCGGGCCTGGGAAGGCAAGCAGGGCCATATCCCCCGGTTTATGGGCTACGACCAGGACAGCCGGGTCATAGCCACCGCCTGGCGCAATATTGCCCGGGCCGGACTGGAGGGCCTGGTGCACGTGGAGACCCGCGCGGTGGAGTCGTTCCAGCGCGACAGCCAGTGGGCCGCTGAAGGCCTGGTGCTGGTGAACCCGCCCTACGGCGAGCGGATCAGTGAGCGCCGGCAACTGGGCAACCAGTACCAGGCCCTGGGCGAGGCGGTGCGGGCACACCTGCCTGGCTGGCGGCTGGGTGTGTTTACCGGCGTGCCGGAACTGGGGCACGCCATCGGCCTGCGCAGCCACAAGCAGTACCGCTTCTTCAACGGCAAAATCCCTGCCCAGCTCCTGCTGTTCGATATTGACGAGGACAACGCGGTCCGCCCCCGGGATGTGACAGCGCCGGGAGAGGTACGGCCGAAAATCAGCCACCCGGAACGGGCGGAAATGCTGGCGAACCGGCTGAAAAAGAACCTGAAAACCCTGGGGCAGTGGGCCCGCAAACAGAATATCCAGTGCTACCGGCTGTATGATGCCGACATGCCGGAATTCGCCCTGGCCATCGACCTCTATGGGGATCATGTGCACGTCCAGGAGTACGCGGCCCCCAAGTCCGTGGACGAGAAAAGCGCCCGGGAACGGCTGGCGGAAGCGCTGGCGGTGATTCCGGACGTGCTGGGTGTCCCGTCGGAGCGCGTCGTCTGCAAGCAACGCCAGCGCCAGACCGGCACCCGCCAGTACGAAAAGCAGGACGCCACCGGCGAGTTCCTGGAGGTGGACGAGCTGGGCAGCCGGCTGAAGGTGAACCTGCGGGACTACCTGGACACCGGGCTGTTCCTGGACCACCGGCCGGTGCGCCGCTGGATCCGTGACCATGCCCGGGGCAAGCGCTTCCTCAACCTGTTCTGCTACACCGGCGCGGCGACGGTGCAGGCGGTGGCCGGGGGCGCCACCCGCTCCCTGAGTCTGGACATGTCCAACACCTACGTGGACTGGGCCCGGGACAATCTGGCCCTCAATGGGGCGGACCCGAAAAAACACCGGGTGGAGCAGGCGGACTGCGTCAAGTGGCTGGCGGAGAAGCCCACGCCGGAGCAGCGCTTCGACCTGATCTTCATGGACCCGCCCACCTTCTCCAACTCCGCCCGCATGCGGGGCGTGCTGGACATCCAGCGGGACCATGGTTCACTGATCCGCCAGGCCATGGCCCGGCTCACTGCCGACGGCCTGCTGATTTTCTCAAACAATTTCCGTCGCTTCCGGCTGGACGAGGACCTGAGTGAGCTGTTCGAGGTGGAGGACGTCACGCCTTCGACCCTCGACCGGGACTTTCAGCGCAATCCCAGAATTCACCAGTGCTGGCATATCCGGCACAAGGTATGATTACCATTCTTCCGGATCTATTCCCGGGTCAGCGACGTGTTCGGGGGGGTGTTCCGGCGCTTCCACGAGCCCTTCGCGCTGGGCCAGCAGGAGCAGGGCGTAGACACCGTTCTCCGGCAGCTGGGGCTCCAGGCCCTGCTCGAACATGAGTTCGCGGCGGTAGTCTTCGAGGGTATCCCGGTCGATGCCCGGTATCAGGTCGTCCAGGGGCGCCAGCTCGAAGGGGACCGGCATCCTGACGGCATCGAAAATGAGGTCGACCAGAGTTTCGTCGGGGTCGAGTCCGTCGGTATAGACCTGCTGGTCGGGCAGGTCTTCGTGCAGTGCCCGGGCCAGCTCAATCAGCGGCACGCCCTGTTCCCGCAGGTAGAGCAGTTCGTTCTCGTCCAGCTCGGCGTCCCGGGGCAGCCAGCTTTCGTCCGGTTCGATCACCACGGTTTTCATGCGGCCGTCGTCCAGGCTCCAGGCGATGGCAGTGGGGAAGAACAGGTCGTCGTTCTGGAAGAACTCGATATCGAGAAAGTGGGGGATGCCTGTTGGCATAGAGTCTCCTGATAAAAGCGATCAGCGGCTGAGAACAACTGTACACGTAAAAAGTGAGGACCGATGTTGGGTAGCCTTTTCCGGGACCGTCAAAAACAGGGATGTTTTTGTCGAGCGTACAGGGACGTATTCACCGCGTGTCCCGGAAA
>JBMCIH010000246.1:0-4636 GCA_048617055.1 Marinobacter sp.
CGTTCTTGACAGTGTGAACCAACGTACCCAGCTGGTGGGTGAAAACCGCCTTGAACTGTTGCTGTTCCGCCTGCGGGGGCGGCAGATGTATGGCATCAATGTGTTCAAGGTCAAGGAAGTGCTGCAGTGCCCGAAGCTGACCTCCATTCCCAACAGTCGCTCGGTGGTGCGGGGTGTGGCCCATATCCGCGGGGAGACAATTCCCATTATCGACCTGTCGATGGCGATCCGGGGGCCGGGGCTGCCCGCGGAGGAGGTTGCCACCAGCTTTGTCATTATCACCGAATACAACCGGCGCACCCAGGGCTTCCTGGTGTCCGGCGTCGACCGTATCGTCAACATGAACTGGGAAGACATCATGCCGCCGCCCAAGGGTGCCGGCAAGGATGTCTACCTGACGGCGGTCACCCGTCTGGATGACACCCTGGTGGAGGTGATTGACGTCGAGAAGATTCTGGCGGAGGTCTCCCCCCTGAACGAGGAGGTCACCGAGGCGGTGCTGTCGAAGAACACCCAGGACCGCAGCACATCCCGTCCGGTACTGGTGGTGGACGATTCCGCTGTGGCCCGTCGCCAGATGGTACGCTGCCTGACCGCCATCGGCCTTGAGGTGGAGGCGAAGAACGACGGCAAGGAGGCGCTGGAATACCTGCGCAGCCTGGTGGCGGACGGCAGCAATATCCTCGATCATGTGTCCCTGGTGATCTCCGATGTGGAGATGCCTGAAATGGACGGCTACACTCTGGTCGCAAAATGCAAAAATGACCCGGCCCTCAAGGACCTGTACATTATGCTGCACACCTCCCTGAGCGGAATATTCAACCGTGCGATGGTGCAGAAGGTCGGCGCTGATGATTTCATGGCGAAATTCAGCCCTGACGAACTGGCGGAGCGGGTAATGGAAATTCTCGACCGGGAGTAAGCGTCCCGCCCGCCCGTGCCGCCTCCGTCCGACATTGCGAGCGACTGCAGAGATTCGATGAAAGCTGATATCACTCCACAGGAATACGACGCGTTCAAGAAATTCCTGCAGGATGCGTCTGGCATTTTGCTTGGTGACAACAAGCAGTATCTGGTCAAGAGCCGTCTGCGCCGGTTGCTTGAGGATAACGGACTCGACTCCCTTGGCGACCTGATCAACCGTTTACAGCGCCCCGGGGCCGCCCAGCTCCGGGAAACGGTCATCGATGCCATGACCACCAATGAAACCCTGTGGTTCCGGGATACCCATCCGTTCCGCATCCTGTCAGAGAAGCTTTTGCCGGAACTGGCAGCCCGTAACAGCACCCAGCCATTGCGAATCTGGTCGGCGGCCTGCTCGACAGGGCAGGAGCCCTATTCCATTGCCATGGCGATCGAAGAGTACAGGCGCTTCCAGCCAGGACGGCTGAAAAACGAGGTCAAAATCATCGCCACCGATATCTCCAAGTCGGTGCTCGACATCGCCAAACGGGGTGAGTATGAAATGCTTGCGCTGGGCCGCGGCCTTTCACCGGAGCGCCAACGGCACTTTTTCACCGCCTTGCCTGGCGGCGGCTGGAAAGTGAAGCCGCAACTGCAGCGTATGGTGGAATTCCGTGAGCTGAACCTGCTGGACCGCTATGTGCTGGGCCGGTTTGACCTGATCTTCTGCCGCAATGTGCTGATCTATTTTTCCGCCGACCACAAACGGGACATCCTGACCCGGATGCACGCCTCGCTCAATCCGGGCGGCTACCTGATTCTGGGAGCGTCCGAGTCGCTCAATGGCCTGTCGCACCTCTATGAGATGGTGCAGTGCCATCCTGGTATCATCTACCGCCGGAAATAGTCACCCGGCCAGATGACGCGCCTCGCCGCCCAGACTCAGGAGGCTGGGTCGGACCGGGTCGCGGGCTCGGCGAATCAACTGGCGGAACACGGGGGCGAAGCCATGAAGGATCTGAATTTCCGTCACCTCTACTATTTCTGGATGATTGCCAGGGAAGGGGGGCTGAGCCGGGCCAGTGACCGGCTTGATCTGACCCCCCAGACCCTGAGTGGTCAGCTGGCCACGCTGGAACACCAGTTGGGTGGCGCCCTGTTCCAACGCCGCAACCGGCGGCTGCGGCTTACGGACTTTGGTGAGACAGTGTTCCGCTACGCCGATGACATGTTCACCACCGCGGAGTCCCTGTCGGAAATGCTCCAGCAACCCCCGGAGCACCGGCCCCTGAACCTCGCGGTGGGGCTGTCCGCCTCGATTCACAAGCTGATTGGCTATCATCTGCTGGAACCGGCCCTGAGCCTGAGCCGGGAGGTACGCCTGCAATGCCAGACCGGCGATACCGGCAGTCTCCTGGACCGGCTAGCCGGCAAGGACCTGGATGTCGTGCTTACCGATCGCCAGCCTCCGTCCGCACAGGCCAGCTCGTTCCATACCTACCGTCTGGCGAGCTCTTCGGTTTCCCTGTTTGCGGCACCATCGCTGGCAGCGGGGCTGCGGGAAGGTTTTCCGGCCAGCCTGAATGGTGCCCCCTTCCTCGCCAGTTCGGTCGATGCCCCTTACTTTACTGAGCTGATGAACTGGTTCGCCGGCAACCGGGTGTCGGTGCGGGTGGCGGCGGAGGTGGACGACAGCGCCCTGATCAAGGTCTTCGGTCGCCAGGGGATTGGCTATTTTGCAGCCCCCACCGCCATTGAATCGGAGGTATGCCGGCAGTACCAGGTGGAAGTGGTGGCCAGTATTGCCGAGGTGCGGGATGTACTCTACGCGATTATCCGGGCCGGGGGCAGTCATCACCCTGCCGTTGAAGCGATTGTTCAGCCCCGGCCCGGGATCAGCGACAGTTCGTAAAAAACGAAGATAAATCCTCAAAAAACTTTATTTATAACGAAACCGGAAGCATCCACCATGGTGTTGTGTTCCACAGAGGAGAACCGCGCCATGAAAACCATACACAAGTTTCGTATCGAACAAGACAGGCAGGTGACCCGCCTCCGCCTCAAGGATGGCTTCCGCGTTGTCCGTTGCGAATACCTGGTACCGGACAAGGGGGTTTACCTGTGGGTTGAGCAGCCGTTGAGTGTGGTCGCCCCGACAGTGGAACGACAGTTCGTGGTTGCCTTCTCCGGTGAGCCGGTTCCGGACAGCTATCAGTATCTGGACACGGCACTGGACCCCTTCGGCCCCGAGGCCTATCACGTATTCGAGGTGCCGGTGGCATCAGACCAGACGGCACTTGACGCAAAGACTCAGCGCGACCCGGGCCAGCCACACTGGCAGCCATCCGCTGCCAACTGAATGACTTGTCGTGCACTTTGGGCCCTGTTGGGCCCTTTTTTTTGTCCTGATAAGTTAGGATAAACTCTCCGCCCATTCTGTAAATAGTCAGGAGAGTTCATGCCGGATATCGTTGTCATGTTCTTTGTGCTGGGCCTGGTGGCCGGCGCTCTGCGGTCCGACCTGGAAATACCCAGGGCCGCCTACGATGTGCTCAGCCTGTTGCTGATGCTGACCATTGGTCTGAAAGGTGGCATGGCCCTGCATGGGAATGTGAATGCCGAACTGCTCGGTGAGCTTGCTGTGGTTGCAGCGCTTGGCTTCCTGCTGCCCTTCATTCTGTTCCCGGTGCTTCGGTACGTAGTTGGCCTGAGCGTGGCCAATGCTGCCAGCCTGTGCTGTCACTATGGTTCCGTTAGTGCGGGAACCTTTGCCGTGGCCATGGCCTGGGTAGAGGCCCGTCAGCTTTCCACCGGTGGTGAAGTCACCCTCTATCTGGTTCTGCTGGAGTTGCCGGCCATTGTGCTGGGGCTCTGGTTCTACCGGCGGTTCACCGGCACCGCCACCACCAGTGCCGGCTCAACCCCCCTTTGGCAGGAAACCCTCACCAACCGCAGTGTGGTATTGCTGGTGGGCGGCGTTATTATCGGAATGCTGTACGGCTACGGTGACGGCGACCGGGTGACCGAGCCGTTGACCGGCGCATTTTCACTGATTCTTGCGCTGTTCCTGCTGGAGATGGGCCTGGTGGCCTCGGAGACACTGCGTCGTCTGAGACTGAGAGACTGGAAACTCCTGGTTTTCGCCCTGGTAGCGCCACCGGTACTGGCGCTGCCGGGGTTGCTGGCGGGAGCCTGGATCGGCCTGGACCCGGGCAACCTGGTCATCCTGGCATCCCTGACGGCCAGTGCTTCGTACATTGCCGCGCCAGTGGCGGTACGCCACGCCATCCCGGATGCGGACATCGGGCTGGCCATGCTGGCATCGCTGGGCATGACATTTCCGTTCAACGTGCTGGTGGGGATTCCCCTATACGGCTCGCTGGCCACCATGATTACCAGCTGACGCAGCGGCCCGGAGGACCGCCACCGGAGTTGCACCGACATCCCGGAGGTCTACTATGCTGGTGACAGGAGGTTTCTCACATTGGCCGAGCCCTTGCAGGCCCCGTTGATGTGGAGTTCAGTCACCGGCCCAAGGAGATCTCATGACAGGCCCGATTCTGGCCGGACTCGCTCTGGCGCTGGTTGTAGTAACGGTACTGGGCAAGGTACCGGTCCACGACTGGTGGGTGAGGGCCTGTGAGTTTCCCCGGTTGCAGATCGCATCCCTGGCACTGGTGCTGGCTGGGCTGTCGCCGCTGGCGGACCCGCCCTGGTTCTGGTGGGTACTGGC
>JBMCIH010000247.1:0-4635 GCA_048617055.1 Marinobacter sp.
TGGCCCCCCACGAGGAGCGTCACTTCGAGGACGGTGAACACAAGGTCCGGCCGCTGGAACCGGTGCGGCAGCGGGACGTATATGTGCTTCACACGCTGTTCGGGGATGACCACTTCACCGTCAACGACAAGCTGCTGCGTCTTCTGTTCTTTATCGCCACCCTCAGGGATGCCGGCGCCCGAAGGGTCACCGCGCTGGTGCCCTACCTGGCCTATGCCCGCAAGGATCGGCGGACCAAAGCCATGGACCCGGTGACCACACGTTACGTCGGCCAGCTTTTCGAGGCCATGGGGGTGGACTGCGTGGCGGCCCTGGAGGTGCACAACCGGGCCGCCTTCGACAACGCCTTCCGCTGCCGCACCGAACACCTTGAGGCCCATGCCCTGTTTGTGGAGCACCTGCGGGAGAAGCTGGGTGACCGGGATCTTGTGATCGTCTCGCCTGACTCCGGCGGGGCCAAGCGGGCGGACCGCTTCCGCGATGCCTGGGAGCAGATCACCGGGACCCGGCCGGCCAATGCGTTCATGGAGAAAAGACGCAGCGAGGGCGTAGTGTCCGGTGAGGCCGTGGTGGGTGACGTGTCCGGCAGGACCGCCATCATCGTGGATGATCTGGTGGCCGGCGGAACCACCCTGTTGCGGGCCGCCAGGGCCTGCAGGAAAGGAGGCGCGACCCGGGTCTGCGGGGTGATTACCCATGCCCTGTTTGGCCCCGGCTCCGAGAAGCTCTACCAGGCCGATGAACTGGACGAACTGCTGATTACCGACAGTGTCGAGGCCCGGCAGAAGCCGCCGGCCAACAGCAATGTGACCGTGGTTTCGGTGGCCGGCCTGTTCGCCGATGCGGTACTGGCGCTCAACGCCGGCGGGGAGTCTCCGGTGTTGCAGGACTGACCGGGTTCAGCACCATCAGTCGGCCCGGTCCAGCGCCTCCAATCCGAGCTGCAGGTACTCCCGCGCCAGTCTGTCCCAGGGCTTGCGCTGGTCGTTCCGTTCCAGGTGGCGGGCCTTCAGTACGGCCCAGAGCAGGGCACGGTAACCGGTGTAAAGGGCGATGAGGTTGCCGGTGGCGTGGACTCCGGTCACCTGCTGGTGGATGTCGAAAAACCTCTGGCCGATCCAGTCGTGGCCGAGCCGCCGGCATTCCATGGCGAAGAAGCTGAGTTCCTCCAGCGGGTCCATCAGGCGGAGGCTGGCGTCGAATTCCAGCCGGTCCAGAAAGACCGGGCTGGGGCCGGGGTAAACGTGCTCCGGGCGCAGGTCGCCGTGGGCATCCACCTGGCGCCGGTTCTCGACTTCCAGCCGGTGCTCCTGCAGCAGCGCCAGCAGGCCCTGCTCAAGCCGTGGCAGGTCGTTCCCGGCCGCCACCGGCAGGTTCCTCAGTTCATCCGCGTACCTGCGGATCTTTTTTTCAAATCCCGAAGCCCGAACCGGCCCCTGATCCGCCCGCGTGCGGTAGAAATGGGCCAGCCGGGCCGCCGCACGGTCGATGTGGTCCCCGTCGACGGTGTTCTCCGAGATCTGGTGCTCCAGGTTCTGACGGTCGGGCATACGGACCATCTTCACCAGATAGTCCACCGGCCGGCCCCGGCCCTCGAGATTGAAGCCGGCCTGTTCCTCCCTGGCGAGGGTGACAACCCCCAGATACACCTCGGGTGCCAGTTCGGAGTTGATGGCCACCTCGGTCTGGCAGTTCCGCCGCCTGGCCTCCCGGCTGGTGAAGTCCAGGAAGTCGTAGCGCAGGGGCTTCTTCAGCTTGTAGACACGGGTATCGGTCAGGAAAACCCGGGAAAGGTGGGTGTCCCGGATCTCCGGCGTGGCGGTTTTCTCCGGGTAGCTGCCAGGGTCGCTCAGAAATTCGGTGATGGCCCCCAGCATACTCTTGTCGCCCGTGGCGTCTTGATGGGGCTCGTTGCCGGACATGAATGCTTGGCTCCTGGGTTCTGCGTTATCTTCTGCTTAGCCGGTAAGGCGGAAGGGTTCGGGATAGAAGCCAAGGCTCCAGATCAAGGCAGCGCAGAGAATCCGGCCCCCGGACGACCGGGTCACCGACACACAGCAACCGGTCGCAGGCCGGGTTAACCCCCTGTCATCCAGTTGGCGGACCAGCGAGTCATAACAGCCGTGAAGGCCGCCCACCACGAAGTCCCGCCCGCGTCTGTCGGCCGGCAGGACGGTTAACGCCTTGATGTCCATTGATGCCTTTTCCCGGCCCGTTACCCCTGCACCTGAATCCGGTTGTCAACATCATGGACGCCGGGGACCATCCAGCAATCGCGGCTGGCGATGCGTCGGTTCACATCACTGGTGACGTAGCCTTCGAGTATCACGTTCTTGTCCCGCACGGCGAACTGTATCTGACCCACGTCCAGGGAGGGATCCCGCTCCAGCACCAGGTCGATGGCATCCTCCAGTTCCTCGTCGGAATCCTCTTCCGGGGGGCTGAGCTGGAGCCGGTTCTCGACCCGGGAGCTTCCCGGAACCCACCAGGTCATGACCTCGACCAGCCGGCGGTGGCTGAGACTGTGCACCCTGCCTTCCAGATGCACTGTCGAACCGGATGTGCTGACTGCAATCCAGTCCCCCTCTGCCCCGGGTTCCGGCGGTGTGCCCGTGGTGATGTGGGCGTCCCGGAACAGGGGCTCCGACGACAGGGTTGTGACCACCTGATCGCGGAGTTGGTCGTCCTTCATGTCGGTGCTGGTCTCCACGTGCAGATTTTCAATGACCGGCGTCGAATCCGCTTCTGCCCGGGCAAGCTTGAGGATTTTCTTCAGCGCGACAACGTCTTCCACCGTGCCTTCCAGCCGGATGGCGTTGTCATCACTGACCCGGGAAACCTGAACCGGAAACCGGTGCAGGTTGATATCGGGGTCGCGCTCCAGTGCAGCTTTGATCGAGGTGACCATATCAGTGGCAGGCATAATCGCCTCCTGATGCCAGTGTGTGTCCCTTAAGACTAGCAGATGGAGCCGGCGGCAAATCGCCGCGGGGGGGGTTCAGGCGATTGGTAATCCTGACCCCGTCGTACCGGCTGCAACGGCGATTGTCAGCAGGGCACGACCGTCTATGCTTAGGGCATGAGCGAATCGTTGATTGTGGTTTTTGGCGGGACCGGTTATCTCGGATCCCACATCGTCAGAGTCCTTCTGGAGCAGGGCTTTCAGGTGCGGGTCGCCGCCCGCCATCCCGAGTCCGGGCCAGTGACGGCCACTGGTGTCCAGCGTCAGAACCAGACTGCAGACATTCGTGACGAGGCCTCCATCCGGCAGGCGATCGAGGGCGCCGTCGGCGTGGTCAATGCCGTCAGTCTTTACGTGGAGAAGGGGGGTGTAACCTTCCAGGCTATCCACGTGGAAGGGGCCGAGCGCCTGGCCCGTTGTTGTGCCAGCGCCGGCGTGCCGCAACTGGTCCATATATCGGGCATCAATGTTGACACTCAGTCCCGTTCGGCCTACGTCAGTGCCCGTGGCCGTGGTGAAAACCGGGTCAGGGAGGTGTTCCCCCGGGCGACCATCCTGCGCCCAAGCGTGCTGTTCGGTGGAGAAGGGGGGCTGATGGCGACCCTCGACGCCCTCTGCCGGCTGCCGGTAATACCGCTTTTCGGTCGGGGGGAAACCCGCCTGCAGCCGGTGCACGTGGAGGATGTGGCGCAGGCGGTGGCCGCCGCCCTGGCAATCACGGAAAGCCCGGCGCCCGTGTACGAACTCGGTGGCGGACAGGTGCTCAGCTATCGCCAGCTGGTGCAACTGGCCCTGAGCCGTCGTGGCCGGCGGCGGCCGCTGCTGCCGGTGCCGTTTGCACTCTGGTATCTAAGTGCCGCCCTGCTGTCGTTCCTGCCGTCACCGCCACTGACCCGGGACCAGCTGGTACTTATGGAGGCCGACAATGTGGCACACGCCGATACCCCGGGGTTTGCCAGTCTTGGCCTTACGCCCCGGGGGGTTGGTCAGACCCCGAACGGATAGGTATCGGGACTGTCTTCGCTCCATTCGGAGAGATCGTCCAGCGGTTCGAGTGCCCGGGTGCGGTCGAAGTGGAAAAGGGCATCGAACTGATCCGGCAGCCGGCAGCGGAAATAGTGGCTCTGGCGCTCGGTCCGGGGCAGGTAAAGCACACCGATGGCCCGCTCCAGGCGCGGTGAACGCAGCATCTCCGGCGCGGCCCTGCCCAGCTCCAGGAAGAACCTGTTGGTTTCCATCTGGTGGAACAGGTTCTCGTAGCTGTCCGCCAGCGCCGGCCTGACCGCCTTGCATTCAACGGGGCCGTCCCAGGACGAGGCGGCGGAGACGCTGCCGTCATAGGTGGTGAAGCCCACCAGTAGCGCATCGTCGCCGACCCGCTCCCGGGTCAGCTGGCCGACGTTGAATTCATCCCGGGCTCCCATCTGAGTCGCACGGGCATCGCCCAGGTGGGAGTTGTGTTCCCAGACCGCGATTCTGGCCGGCGTGCCGCTGCGTTGGGAGAGGTGCTTCTGCAGCGCCTCGAGGGTATCGCTCATATGCTGGTCCCGCAGGTTCCAGGTGCTGACCCGGTCACTGAACATCGACCGGTAGTAATGTTCGGCGTTGCGCACCAGGCGGGCGTTCTGTTCGGCCTGGAACAGCTCGTCCCGCTCCAGCATGCCGTCTTTACG
>JBMCIH010000248.1:0-4631 GCA_048617055.1 Marinobacter sp.
CGCGCTTACGCATGGGATGACGGCGGCCGTCCCAGTGATTGAAATCCCCCACCACGGACACCCGTCGCGCATTCGGGGCCCATACAGCAAACCGCACGCCTTCGATACCTTCAACTACGGTGGGCTGGGCCCCAAGGCAATGCCCGATCTCCCGATGGGTACCCTCGCCAATCAGATAGAGATCCAGATCACCCAGAAGTGGACCAAAGGAATAAGGGTCCTCTGTCTCCTGAGTCACACCGTCGGGCCAGCGAATCCGAAGCCTGTATGGCGCGGCATGGGGCAACAGCCCGGCAAACAGTCCCGGTATCTGGATCGAGGTCAGGCTGCATCGCAGCATCTCGGTCTGACGGTCGAAGACGTCGACGCCCAGGGCGCCGGGAACGTAGACCCGCAGAACCGGTCCTCCCGCAGTGTCGTGAATGCCAAGCACGGAAAACGGATTGCCATGCCTGGCGGTTGCCAGGTCCTCTGCGTCCTTTCGGGGGAGCCAGACGCTCTGGTCGATACGAGTTTTTCCAGCAGCTTCAGACATTCCCTTCTCCCTTGTTCAGCTGATCAGAAATAGCCGCCAGCCCGCGCAGCGGGACCCTCAGCCACGCGGGCCTGTTGGCCGCTTCGTAAGCAATCTCGTAGGCGGTCTTTTCCAGCAGGAACAGCTGGAGAGCCGCTTCCTCCCCGTTTTTGTTCCGCCACTGGTGGGCAATCCCCGCTGCGCCCTGGCGATAGTTCTGCAGGAAAATCTGGCCGCCGGTGTGCCGGTATTGACCGGTCACTTCCTGGCCCCGGTGGCTCGCAGTCGAAGCGATTTCCGGTGATGTACTCCTGTCGACGGTGATCTCACAGGCATAGTCAAAGGACCTCAGCATGCCCGCCACATCTTTCCAGGGGCTGTCTTTCGCTCTTCGCTCGCTCAGTGGCCGGGCGGGCTCGCCCTCGAAATCGATGAAATAGGCGTCATCATGGGATACCAGCACCTGCCCGAGATGCAGGTCACCGTGAATTCTTGTCAGCAGGCTGCCGGCGGCACCATGGGCCAGGTTTTCAGCTAGAAGGATCAGAGCTTCCTGCCGGTCAAGAACCTGGCCGATCATTTGCTGGTCCTCTTCCGAGGCGTTGCGGGCATGCCTGCGTAACAGGTCAAGCGCCTCGCGAACCCGCGACCCGACCCGTCCGGCCCAGAGGCTGGCCTGCTCCTCGCCCGCCAGCTCAGGCCGGAATGCCGGGTTCTCCGTCGGGCTGGCCAGCACCTGATGCAGCTCCCCGAGACGCTGCCCCAGCCGCGCCGCAAACGCCTCCAACTCGTCGATGGGGCCGAAGCCCCTCTCCAGGTTGCCGAAGTCTTCGAGGGTAGCAGCATGAACGGCCCGCTCCAGAGTGTTACGGGTCCATGACCAGGCATCCCCCTGGTTTTCGATGTAACCCTGTGCCAGGATCAGCGCCTGGGGCTCCTTCCCTTCCTCATAGCGCGTCGCATCCCCATAAAAGGGAGGCACATGGGTAAAGCCGTTATCGGTAAGGTAATGCGCGATCTCGGACTCGGGATGAATTCCGGGCTCAAGACGTCGCAACACCTTGATGACCACCTGACGCCCGATAATGATGGAACTGTTGGACTGCTCCACACCCTGGGACACCACCTCCGCATCGGCGGGTAACTCGAGGTCATGTAACAGCCCGGTGGGCGAAAACCGCAGTTCGCCTTTGCCACAGGGCAGGCGCTCCCCCCTGCGCAGGTGCTCGAGCAGGCACAGCCCAAAATCCTCCAGTGCCACCGCATCGGTAAGCAGGCCTACCTCCCTGCCCCGGCGGACCCTGGCCATGGCCAGCTGCCGGGCAAGCACCTGTTCCCTGCCGCTCTCGCTGAGGAAAGCGAGAGGCAACTGGTAGCGGTCAGAGCCCTCGGTGTGACGAACCTCGATCTCACTCATCAGGAATTCGCTTCCCGAACCGCCAATGGGATCCGCATACTGGATATCCACGGCTTCAATCCGGGCCTGTTTTGCACCGAACCAGCGGCGTTTCGGCAGATAGCTGGGCAGCACCTCCTGCTCCAGTTCTTTACGGGGCCCGGGCTTGAGAACCTCCTGGAGGTGACGCCGCGTGATCAGGGTGATGTATTCGGGCATGGGCTCCGGAGGCGGCAGGTGCCAGGACGGCATTTCCGACTCACTGGCCATCAGGAACCAGAAAAAGCCGTAGGGCGACAGGGTCAGGTTGTAACGCACTTCCTCCACGGGAGGGAAAGCGCTTCCGCCCGTCATCTCCACGGGTACCCTGCCCTGGTAATCGGTGAGGTCCAGCTCCACCGCCTGGGCGGTGCGGGCGACATTGGCGACGCATAGCAGGGACTCCGTGGTACCGTCTTCGTTGGTCAGCTCACGCATATACGCAAGAATATTGCGATTCGCGGGGTACAGCATCCGCATACTGCCGCGGCTGAAGGCCTGGTGCTGGCCGCGAACCGTCAGCATCCGGCGCATGCTGTTCAACAGGGAGTGGGGATCGCCCAGCTGGGCTTCCACGTTGACGGACTGGAATCCATACTGCGGATCCATGATCGGGGGCAGTACCAGTCGCGCCGGATCGGCACGGGAAAAACCGCCGTTCCGGTCCATGGACCATTGCATGGGTGTCCGCACGCCGTCCCGGTCACCCAGGTAGATGTTGTCCCCCATGCCGATTTCGTCCCCGTAATAGAGAATCGGGGTTCCGGGCATGGAAAGCAGCAGGCTGTTGAGAAGCTCTACCCGGCGGCGGTCTCTTTCCAGCAGGGGGGCCAGACGACGACGGATGCCAAGGTTGATCCTGGCGCGCCGGTCCGCGGCGTAATGGTTCCAGAGGTAGTCCCGCTCTTCGTCGGTAACCATCTCCAGGGTCAGCTCATCGTGGTTGCGCAGGAAAATCGCCCACTGGCAGTTGTCGGGAATGTCCGGTGTCTGCCGGAGGATATCCGTGATCGGGAAGCGGTCCTCCTGGGCCAGGGCCATGTACATCCGGGGCATGAGGGGGAAATGGAATGCCATGTGGCACTCATCGCCCTCGCCGAAGTAGGGCCGGGTGTCTTCCGGCCACTGATTGGCCTCCGCCAGCAACATCCGGTCGGGATAACGCTCATCAATCACCGCCCGGATTCGCTTCAGGACGTCGTGGGTTTCCGGCAGGTTTTCGTTGTTGGTACCCTCCCGCTCCACCAGATAGGGAATGGCATCCAGCCGAAGCCCGTCCACTCCCATGTCGAGCCAGTACTCCATGACCTTCAGTAGTTCATCCAGCACCTGGGGATTATCGAAATTGAGGTCGGGCTGATGGGAATAGAAACGGTGCCAGAAATAGGCCTCCGCCACCGGGTCCCAGGACCAGTTGGAGGTTTCGGTGTCGGTGAAGATGATCCGGGTGCCCGAATATTTCTCGTCGGTGTCAGACCAGACATAGAATTCCCGCTCCGGTGACCCCGGCGGCGCCTTCCGCGCCCGCTGGAACCAGGGATGCTGGTCCGAGGTGTGATTGATCACAAGTTCGGTAATGACCCTCAGCCCGCGTCGATGGGCTTCGGCGATGAATTCCCGGGCGTCTTCCAGCGTGCCGTAGTCCGGGCTCACCGCGCAGTATTCCGCAATGTCGTAGCCATCGTCCCGTCGGGGGGAAGGATAGAATGGCAACAGCCATATCGCATTCACCCCCAGGCTCACGATGTAATCCAGCTTCCGGATCAGTCCCTTGAAGTCACCAATGCCATCATCATTGGCGTCGAAAAACGACTTCACGTGCAGCTGGTAAATTACAGCATCTTTATACCAGAGGGGGTCGTTCAGAAACGTCTCTGCTGGATTCTCTTGCTCGGCTCCGGCATCCATCGTGTGACTTGCCTCCTCTTGTTACCATGACATTTGGGCGCTTTGCGCAGAACTCAGTCTTTCATTCAGACAGCCAGCCCGGCAGTCTTATCCTCCAAATGCCAAAGGGGAGTTCCGAGGGATCAAGGCGCGTCCACTGCCATTTCCCTTGCCAGGTCCAGTTATGGCCACTCATCAGATCTTCGGCGTCCAGGGCAGCATCATCCGGGAGGCCAAACTCCCATAGGGGCAATTCGAAACTGCCCTCCTGAGGGTCAAAGGGATCGAGACTGATCACTACGAAAATCACATTGCTGTTGTCAGGAGTTCGTTTGCAGAAATATAGCAGACGATCGTTGCTGATGAAGTGGAAGCTGACACCCAGGTGGCTCTGGAACGCCGTGTTTTCTCTGCGGATACGATTGAGCTGGGCGATTTCATAGATAATATTGCCGGGCGCGTAGTAGTCCCTTGGCCGTATCTCGTATTTTTCCGAATGCAGGTACTCCTCCTTGCCGGGGACCGGCTCGCTTTCACACAACTCGTAGCCGGAATACATGCCCCAGGAGCCGCCGGCCAGGGCGGCCAGGGCCGCCCGTATGAGGAACCCCGCACGGCTCGAGGACTGCAGGAAATAGGGATTGATATCCGGCGTGTTGACGAAGAAATTGGGCCGGTACCCGTGGCGCCAGGGCGCACCGGACAGGGTTGTCAGGAATTCCGTCAGCTCCGCCTTGGTATTGCGCCAGGTGAAATAGGTATAGCTCTGGGTGAACCCGAGCTTGCCCAGGTGCA